>NZ_CAUGIN010000010.1:0-91836 GCF_959599685.1 Lachnoclostridium phocaeense | reverse complement strand
CAAGGTAAAACGTAACTTTAACCAATAAAAAGCATGGTAGTTTTGGACACTACCAGAGAATATAAGGAGGGAACATTATGCTGACCGATCTGAATAAAACCTTAAAAAAGATGGCAGACTATGAACGGCAGGCTCCTGAAGCCGCTGAACTATTTAAAGAGATACGCCGGCACTTGGACGAACCTTTGCTGACTTACTGTCGCCAGGAGGCCTTGTACCGCCTGGAAGAAGCTGGGTATCATACCCCGTCTGAGGAACTGATCGAAGAGGCAACAATTGCTCTTTATAGTAATGATCAGTTCATAAACAGTGAGATTGCAGAGAACATCATAGAGGATGTCATAGACTATCGAGGTATTCATCTTATAGATATCCTTGAAGAGAAAGAAATCGTCGTGGACTACACGATCTCTTCGAGTTATTCCGTATATCACTGTATCATGCCGCGGAATGGGACAGACCTGGGAAGTGCCCTGAAGGATACACTGAGTCGTATCCTGGATATGGATGGCGATGAGAAGGATGTTCAGAGGATTATGGGGGCCATAGCACCTGAAATACCGAAAAATGCGGGAGAGGATTGGTTGAAAGAACAGTATCCTGACGGGTATCTTGACCTGGACCTTGGATACCTCATCCCCGGATGTATCCTTACTATGAGCAAAAGAGTAAATGATGAAGCACGATGAATGAAAATATGGAGATGAGAAAATTTTAGATAAATTTCTGACTCTGATGAGACCTGGGAAAAGATGATCAGGCTTGGACTGTATATTTCCAATCTCTACTTGTTGAGGCTGGAAGAGAAAGATCTACGTAAACGGAAGTCAGTAAATACTGACGAATTCATAGTATGACTCAACAAGCGGAACGATTCGAAAAGAGGGACATAATGTCCTTCTTTTCTTTTTAGGGAAAAGTAACTTTCTAAGGTATAGTTGTTTCACCTGCAAACACGCACACTATCTTAGAACTAGATTGCAGAGGAGAGGAGAGAACATATTTTAATCTGCATGTTCGAAATATTTTTTTGGAGGAATAAAAATCATGATCATTGAAAAAAAAGGAGATTTCCTAAAGGCCCGCGAAAAGATCCTGGCCCATCAGGTGAATTGCAAAGGCGTTATGGGCGCTGGCGTTGCAAAGCTGATCCGTGACCAACTACTTTCCAAGGAGCAGTACGGGCGCTATGAGGAAAGGTGCCATGCTCTTGGCTCGGATCTATTGGGAGCGACCTGGTATATGCCTGTCACAGGGAAACGGCTGGTATGTCATATGTTTGGAGAGAACATCCCAACGGGGAAAGGTCTCGACACGGACTACGAGGCTCTGTCCAAATCCTTGAAAGACCTAAAAAAGACTGCCGCTGCCTATGGCTGTGACGTGGCAATCCCTGGATATCTTGGCTGCGGGCTGGCTGGCGGTGACTGGGATAAGGTATATACAGAAATGCTGCTCCCGATCTTCCGGGGCGAAGGGCCAAGCATCCATATCTATTATATCTCCGACAGCATTAAGCGACTCTGGACAGAATTTGGACTGATCCCAGTGGATCCGGAGACAGAAGAACTTGAAACTGCGTGGCACGGGTTCCCCGCCGGGACACATCGTTTTGAGATCTGGCATTATTTTGAAGATACATTCGGTCTTAGCGTAGCACAGGATCTTATGGGGGTGGACAGATGATGACAGATACACTGCCAAGATATACCCTTGAAGAGTTTGTCCGGATGAACCGGATGCATTTTTCGGATCCATCTCCTGGCAGCTGTCCTTTGGTTGGCCCGACAAGGGAACGGGCATCCGCCCGCATTTGTGCGGAAAGACGTCAGTCCTGCATCCGGGCTTTTGCGCAGCTTATGCGTGAGGGCTTACAGGATCAGATTACCCGAAAGATCGACTTTTTTGACCCGCGCGCATCAATCCAGACAGGAGGGCTTGCTGTCTCTCCGAGCCGCACTAAAAAGGAGGTACACTATGGATTATAAGGAGCTCACATACAAGCAATTACATCTTGGGCAGAAAATCGACAGGATCAGCAGCCAGGGATGGCATGAATCCGGCAAGTCATATGTGATAGAGGCTAACGCGGGATACGTGACCGTTGCACAGTGGTCGCCGGATGGCCCGAGAAAACGATACGATTCTGAGGACACCCTGTTTTATGTACAGCTGACTGAGGAGGAATTCAGGCAAAAGTATGATAGTCTGGCAAAAAAACTTGTAAAGGATATCCAAAACAGGATGAGCAAGGACGAGATCGGTCCACATGACATGTATAATGCCTGGCTGTCTTCAGATCCATGGGAAATGGCAGCGGAATGTAAGAGGAAAGACCTGGATGTCCTGGGCCATTGCCCGGATATTTTTCCTAAGCGGACTGGTTACGGTTCGGTCCTGGACGCGGGAGTCTGTGTGGCGGACAAGAAAACCGGAGAGCGTTTTTGGTGCCATTTTTCCATGAAAGGGATCCAGACTCTTACCAGACGATATGAGCGCAGACAGGCTTGGCTCAACGAGCCATCTGAAGACATTGAGACTTTGGAATATGAATTGACCGATATGCCATATATCTTGGAGGAAGAACGAGTTCAGGAAGAGGAACGGAAACAGAAATGTGTTCCTCCAGATGAAACAGAGCTGTTCACTCATTTAATGATAACCCCTGAAGAAGAATATCTTCTTCCGTATGATCTGGAAGAGATCAAAGAATGGAAGAAGAACCGGGTGACGCAGTTCCGGGTCAAAACAGACTGGCTGCAAAAAGAAATTGCGAAAAAGTATGGGACTGTTGCGCAATTTCTGAAAGGATATACCTGGGATGAGAGCCAGGAGATATTCTGTAAAGCAGCCGAGGAGCAGCAGATCCGTGAAAAATGGTATGTATTGCGTTAACTATGCAGACAGGAAGGCCCACTTTGGGCCTTTCTTTTTTCTAAGGAGTTTTTGGCATACTACTTAAAGGAACAGTGATAAAGCAGAGTATTCATCCAAGACGGGAGGAAGATCTATTGAAAAAGGCACTTATCATTCTTGCGGCAGTGTTTATGCTTGGCGGGTGTGGTTCACATGTAGAGATCACGGATGCCGGAAAACTGGAAACTTACATAGAAGAGGAGAAAGCGGAAGAATATCAGTATCTGACCAGAGTTGAACTGAGAAAGGACACGGCTTTTGTAAGGCCATATGTGCTTGCAGATCATCATATAGTGGACACACTGGATGGAGCGACTTCAGAGGGAAACGGGATTTCACTGGAGCTTGAGCTTCTTGATGGAAAGGAACAATCCGTTGGTAAGATCCTGGAGTCTGTATATAAAGAGATCATATCCTCCCTGGATGAGAATACTTCTGCGGAAAGTACGGAAATATGTAATGTGATCGAAGGAAGCGGCTACTGGATACAGGAGATAGATTATACGATCCGTGATGGTTCTACTTTATATCCATGCGCTGTATTCATCAAGCTGGACCAATTGGCAGATGGCTATTATCTGAACACGGTCCTTACCCTGGATAATTCGACCGCTGATGATAACACGGCAGAAATCCTGGAAGAGCTTTTGGATGCATACGGGATACGGATCGAATATGCTGATTGAGGTTTGCCCGGGATGTCCCGGGCTCTTTTCATACTGCAGGATTGTGCATCTCTACCACCAGATCGTATAGGTTTGCTGTTCCAAAATATAATGTCCTGTTCAGGATCATCCTGGCCTGTTTGTAGGCCGGCAGCAATCTTGCCAAAGACGTATACCCATTATCCGCCCGGAAATCCCCGTATAGGGAAATGTGCCCCTTATAGAAAATATATTTCTCTTCGGGGTGGCGTCTGTTGCTATAGATCAGGTAGAACCTGACTGCCGCAGCATCTTCTCTTTCGTGTGTCACACTGCTCCCTCCTTCCATAAAGACTTAGCCTGCCTTCGGCTTCTGTTATTTCCAAGACCAAAAAGCAAACTATGGGTAGAACCATATCACAGAAGAAAGGAGAGTTTGCTTATGATCAAAATGGGAACAATTGAAAAAGGAGGGATCCTTTTTGGTGTCGGCTTCCTACTGCTTGCCATGGCAGTCGGAGGAGTGGAAGGCAGGAATTTAGGCATAGAGTTTGCTATACCTGAAGTATGCCTCGCCGCCGCGCTCATGCTTGCCGGCATCCGGAAAGGAAATTTAAGCAGGGAGGAGGATGATGATGAAAGTATGTATTGAACCGCTCGGCCAAGGGAGCCGTTACTTTACCCTCTTCCAGAATTTTTCTTCCATCATCCAGGACTGCGGATGTGAAAAGGAAGATGAGAAAAACAGGAAGGCCGAAATGCTCAAGACCTGTTTTGACCAACCATTGGCTCAAGATCTTGCCATAGCAATAGAGAAGCAGCATGGCCGCTTCCTACCAGAGGGTACATCCTCGACGGAATTTCTCGCAGCGTATTGGACGCTCTGGAAAACATTCCTTAATGGCGATCAAAACAGCGAGAGGAATGAGAACTATTTCGAGACGCTTGCTAAAGCGGCAACCATGCTCCACCATTCATTCCACAATGAATTTGTAAAAGAGGTGATCCTCGCATTCCTATGTGAAGTGGAGCGAAGAGCGATTTATGAAGAAAAAGGAGGATTATATTATGCTGTTTGAACTGATCAATCCATCGGATCCGTATGTGTTCGAAGCCAAAGACCTGGAAGTTGCCACGCTTACAGTCATGGCCCTTAGTCCGGTGTACGGAGCCGCCACAGAAGACGAACAATCCCATGTGCCGGTCCTGTTTCTTTTGGATCCCGATGAATGGTTCGAGGAAACATTCGGAAGGTCTGTCTCTGAGGCAATGTCAAAAAGGGCCAAAGAGTTAGCGGATGCGCTTTTATCTATGACGTATGGGACGTTCAGCGATTACAAGCTGTATCAGGACACCATGAAACTGCTGGACAGTCCGGAAAAAAAAGAGGCTTACGCAAAGCGCTGGAACAGCCAGCGTTCTTCTCTTAATGCGATCGCGGACGTGAGTCACCGCATGGCAGAGCGCTTCTATAAACTTGTCAAAGAGAAAGGGGAGGAGTCACTATGCTGATCAAAAGCCAGGATGGTAAAAAGATCTCAAGCGACATGAATCTGGAAGTCACGGAAAATAAAGGCAAATACATCATTGAGAATGAAATCTATAATTGGCTGGCGGAATATTCCACCAAAGAAAATGTGGAAAAGGCATTGGAGCAGTTTGTACAGTGGTATTCTGTAACCTCCATGATGGAGCATTCAATAGACTTTCACGGAACCTACAGGGCTGTGTTTACCTTCCCGACTGACGAGGAAGTGACTATGATAGCACCGGCTCCAGGATCTGTAGGAGTCGGATATCCTTGTGACAAATGAGGAGCTGCTGACCAAGTTAGAGGACACGAGCATCTGCAAATCAACAATCAGGAGGATTATTTTATGATAGTAGAAATGACACGGGGGGATATCTCTCTCTTCCCGAAAAAAAAGAGCCTTTCGGAATTTTATGAGGCGGTTTGCCGTACTGCGGGCCTGCCAGTCTACTTCTTTTGCAGCTATGACTGTACGAAGATCTGGATAGCCCCCAATATCCGTGATATCTGGGATGATTATGCCAAGAGGCATTCCGGAGAAGAGGGGATTCTGGATCCCTTATCCATGAGCATGCTCATTTGCATGTCTGGCACCAAGGAAGACCCTGAGCTCCCTGACAACTGCGTCAGGATCGAAGAGGGTTTCGTTACCGAGGAAGGCAGTGAATACAGGTTCTCCGAGGCATTTCCAGGGATCAAATTGATGTCTGCTCCCTGGTATACGGAAAGCTGGTCTGACGAAGACCTTCTCATTGAAATGAAAGCGCTGGACATACCCTGTACACAGGAGAACCTTGAAAGAGCAAGGGAAGCGGCAAGATACGCCCTCAATCGTCAGAAGAGGCAGCTGAAAACTCACATCCAAGACACGGTGAAAGCAGTATTTTCTGAATAGGATACATAATGGAGGATACTTTTTTTGATAGAGTCGGTTGATGAAGCCGGCTCTTTTTTTTTTAAAATCCAGATGCAATGTCGATCACCGATCATACTATCTGAAAAGATATATCAGGAAAGGAAGTGTTATCATGCAAGAAACAGCCGTTTCAAGGCATGGGACCAAGCGGATGCGTCAGCGCTGCGGTGTTACCAAACGGGCGGCGGCAAGAATGGCACAAAAGGCATATCAGAAGGGAACCGACCACAAAGATGTCAATGGCCGACTGCGCCGCTGGATCGATGGGTACATTGATCTGACAGACGGCAAGTTGGTCAAGCTCTATAACGGAAAAGCCTACCTGTTTGGGAAGAATAAGGTCCTGATCACTGTTCTGGACGTGCCAGGGAATTTGCATAGGCAACTGGATGCCCAAACAAAGCACAGATCTTGACTTATTTTTGCTTTATTTCTCCACCCTATCCTTGAATAACAATTTCACAGGTGAGAGTAGGACAAAAGATGTATGCAAAAACAAAGGAGGACGAAAGGTTTGAAGATCTGCTGGTAGCACAACGGGAGCTGGATATGGTCCATATCAGGAATCTGCGAAAGACTGTAGAGGCTCTTGAAACCGAACGAGAGAACTTGCAGGAGATGATCCTGGATCTTGGCATCCGAAGGCACAGGCTTACCAGGCTACTTTTTGAAGAGGCATATGGGGGAGAGATGCTTTACCGCCCAGCGTATCTAAGTTTAATACGTGATTCAGGGCTGCTTGAAGGCTACCGTATCTTTTGTAGGGAAATAGAGGAGGAAAAGGATCATGAATATCCAGGCTGTATTTGAAGTGGATCCAGATAAAGTCAAAGCCATCGCAAGGAATTGGGATGTCGGGGATGCGGTCACGCAACTTTTAGAAGAGATCAAATCTTCCGGCATAGCTCTGCGTTCATGGAAGGAAACGGAACAGGACTTAAACAAGATGGATCTGAAAGAATACACGGAACATTACAGCCACATTACAAAGACAGCAAGAGAGACGCTTGTCCAGCTGCTTCAAGAGTATAACAACTCAGGAGACTGGTTTTCCATCATCAACAGTATTGACGATATCCAGGTGGCGCGGTATTGTATCAAACTATTATTTGAAATCACACAGGAAAGAAGGAAGAACAAATGATTGTTAAACATATTTTTTCAGCAACGGATGTAAAGGAGTATGCAGAATATCTGAAGGAGAAAACGGACGAGGAGCTTTTGAGCATCGCTTACGCGGTGATCAATGGGAATTTCCCGGATCCTGTACTTGGTCGCTTTACGCAGGCCTGCTTAACACAGGTCCTGGAAATGTACGGGGAGAAATTCCCTATGACGGAGGCATATTATCATCCGAAGGAGCTTCCTGATGGACATACCCTGAAAGAACAGCAGTCCTGGCTGAAAGCTTTGGCTCAAAAATACAGAGCAGAAGGTAATGGACAGGATGCTGTGATGGCAGAAGAAATCAGGACGGCACTTGCAGAGGGGATACCGGAAGCACGAGATGACAAGCAGACAGTTTACTGTAAGCACTGTGACAAAGATGTGTCTTTCTCCTGGTCGGAAAACCAGGGATACAAGTCTTTTTGTCCGGTGTGCGGACAGGTGATCATGCTCTGCGATGCTTGCAAAAAGGCTGGTTTTACATGCGATTTCAAAAAGGAGACTGGATGTCGGTTCGATGAAAGAAAACTTAAGCAGTACCCCCGGAAAATCGATGAGAAAAGATCAGAGGAGAAACTGGAAAAACAGCTGAATTCGTTGTTGTTTACCTCTTCCAGCCCGACGTCCTATCGAGGGCCAAAAAAGATACAGCCCATCCGGTAAGACTAACATTAATAATATGCTCTGTCATCGGAATACGAAAATTCGAGGTGCTTGCAAGAGTCTGCACCGTTCCCTTGCCGAGCATTCTAAAAGAGAGGGGATCAGTATGAATCAGTATTGTGTGTATCTCCTTGCTAAAAATGATGCCATCCAATGCGGAACCAAATACCGTGACAATTAAATAGTTGCATATATCTCATAAAAAAGAGGAATTCGAAAAAGAGTTTCTCTTTTTTTCATACTATACCTAAAGGGAGGAGTATATATGAACTTTTTTAGATTTTTAGCCAGGAGTCTCTCAGAATTTCGTAAAAAGCGGCCTTCCAGGGATTTCCTGATCAGTGCTTCCATCATTTTTGTCACCTTGCTCTTCGGTATGATTCTCCTGCTTTTGACCGACTTTTTTCGAAACCATATTTTCAACCTCAAGATATTTGCCTACAGTATTCTGTCCCTGCATGTACTCATATGTATCCGTCAGCGTTACCGCTTCCCGGTTGGTTTCTGGGCAGGAGTCATACTGTCTTCAATCTTATTCTAATAGCTCAAAAACAGGGAACTTCCTTCTGAAATAACATTCTATTAAAAATAGTAGAAGGAAGGAGGCCGGCGACATATCTGCCGGAGCAAGAAATGACGAAAAAAGAAATCCTGGAAGTCAAAAAACAATTTACCCCTACGAACCAATGTATTACCAACCTTGTCACCTGTTTCGTAAGCAAGGATAAGGAAATACGGTTTTTGAGCCGCATCCCATTTCCCCGTCTTCCGGAAGAAGAGGCTTTCAAATATATGGATATTCTCCGAAAAGCTCTGTCCGGACATCTTGGGAAAACAGCGTTCAACCTGCACTTAAAGACAGCAGATAGTGGAACCCCGCAGCAAAATGAGCTTTTAGATCTCCGCGGCTCCAGGCTCAATGACGACGACCAGGTGTACGCGTTCTGTGAGAAGATAATCGCTTCCTATCAGTACGATGACAATTATCTCCTGATTGGAGCTGCCGGTTCCTACGACATCCCTGGGAAAACAGAAGAAGATTCCTCATCCGTATATGAGTATATCCTTTTCTGTATCTGTCCGGTCACTTTGTCAAAAGCCGAACTCACTTGTGACATGGAAGCCGCCTGTGTCAAGGATGGGATCCGCAGCTGGGCCGTTGGCATGCCGGAAAATGCCTTTCTGTATCCAGCATTCAATGACAGATGCGCGGATATTTCCGGAGCGTTATTCTATAACCGGAAACAGGAAATGGATCAGAGCCAATTCCTGGCTGCCATATTTGGTGCGGATCAGCCAATGGCCGAAAAAGAAGAAAAGCTGCAAATCTCAATGGCCTTTCAGTATGCGGAATCCGCATCCTATGAGACTGTCCGCGCCTTTCAGGCCCAGGCAGAAGAGCTCCTTGCGGAAGTTTCTGACAAAGAGAGTGTTTCCCTGAAGGAAGCGGCACAGATGCTGGAGAATGCAGGGATGGATCCTTTATATACGGACAAGTATGTGCAGTTCTTTAGGGAGAACACGGGTATGGACGAAATCTGTCTGGAGCATATCACGGACCAGAAAAACATGACTGTGAAAGGGAGTGACTTTACCGTCAAGATCGCGGCGGACCGGGCAGACATGGTAGAGCCTGTCATGCTTCGGGGAAGGATGTATCTAGCTGTACCTGTCAGCTCCAGCAATGTATTCGTAAATGGGATCGAGGCTAAAATCTCTTCCCTGTCCGGAAAGGAGAGAATGTCCGATGCGTAAATCTCGGTTTGCCTCTCATCCAGCATTGGCCCGTGGCGGATTAGCCGCATTGACAGCCATTTCGGCTGGTATCATAGCAGCTTCTGCCTATGGCAGCGAATGGGCCATACGGCAGAACCAGACACTCCAAAAGACGGAGGCTCACCTGATCCAGAATATTGACAATGAGAAAAAAGACCGGAACTCTTTTATCCAGGACGCGGAGACTCTTGTCAGTTCTGTCACGGAAGAGCAGGTGGCAGATCCCGATGTCCTTATTTCCTTGAAAAAGATCCTTGGAGAAGAAAAGCAGGACACACCTGTTCATCCAACCGATGTCAAAGAAGCTACTGCCGGGTTTTACAGGAACTATTGTGAACTTAAGTCCTCTATACAGGATAACAGAACAATTCTGAAGGATATGGAAGATTGTAATGAACGTCTTTCTGATATAATTAAGAAGGTGGAAGTTTCCAAACACGCTAAGGATCTGGAAAATTCAAGAAATGCCCTGACAGACGAAGTGGACAGCGCAAAAGAAACGCTCACCTCTTCTGAAGGAAAAGTTGCGGATAATGCAACGCGAGGCACCCTCCAGGAGACGATCACCAAAGCGGAGGAAGTGCTTTCGCGGGAGGATGTTGATGATATATCCGTATATAATAATGCGAAGAAGAATATAGAAGAAGCAAAAACCTCCGTAGAAGCGTCCATCGCAAAACAACAGGAGATCGAGGCATCGGCGGCCCGCCGGGCTAGTGCGGCAAGATACGCATCTGAAGAAGCAGCGAAAAACACTGCCGGCAATGGCGGGCAGGCAAAAAAAAGCGGGGACGGGACCTGGTATGTAGACTACAGCAATGCTTATTATACTGGGTCCGCCGCTGCGGATGGTTCTGTCACGCAATGGGCAGACGGTTATTATATCGCTCACAGCTGGTCATCAGGCGGACAGGCAATCGCAAGTAGACCAGGAACCGTCGTTGTCAATGGCAGGACCTACCGCTATGTATCCTCTATGGTTGTACCCGAGGGGACTACCTGGGATTCAGTATCCGGGTTTGTCCATGCGAATGGAGGTATTGGTTTCCAGACCTGCGTGGATGGCGGCTATCTGATCACCCATTATGAACCGGTTTAGAAAGGAGATAATATGGCAGAAGTAAGAAAATCATTGTGTAAAATCTTTCGAGAGGGACTGCGGATCTATCCGATCTGGAAATGTCTATCCCTCGTGGAAGCGGAGCTTGTCAAACGTGGAAACACCTGGGACCTCCGCTACGAGATCTTGGAGCTTGGCGACGCGCTGAAATGTCCGCTCCTTTGGGACGAGTACCTTAGATGCGCCGACCAATATCCCTTATTCAATACCTCATACCGACAATATGAAACGCTGGACTGGTATACGCAGCATGCCCCTGAATCCCCATCGGCTCCACACAAGGAATTAGCGTCCTCTATTCTTGATGTCATGCAGGAAGAAGACAATGCTGTACTTTGCTTCTCCACAAAGGAAGAAGACCATTTCTTATATCTTACCAGCAAAACTGACCAAGACATGATTCCAAATACAATTGCAGGGATGCTGCAGACTCTCTGTGATGACTACCGTGAGGGAGTCGTGTCAATCCTGTTCAGGAGCAGCCAAAAGGATAGTCGGGAAGTCCTGGTCTGCGGCGGCCACACTTGGATGCATATGCCAGGGTGGTGTTTGAAAAAGTGGGGTAACCTGGATCCAGTAAGAGATAAATCTTCTTTTCCCGTCCGGCAACTTCCTATAAAGGATGGCGATAGGCTGCTCTCTCTTTATCATTCCCTGCGTGAGCGGGGCAATGACCCGGGGAATGCACTCGCAGTCACCAGCGCATATTTCCTGGCAGTAGCTAACCTGATACCGGACAGACAGGAAACAAAACAGAATGGGCTTATTAAGGAAGCTTGTGAATTGACGAGGTGGATCTGTGATAACGAAGCGAAGAACCTCGAAGACGAGCATATGCGTTCCGCCATTCCATATCTGGAAGAGTATGCCGTTGTGGAGATATGCAAATAACCTGCATACAAAAGAATACTCTTCGTTATCGGATGGATGTATTCCGTAGTGTAAAAATGATAGCTATGTCCACGCCCCTGCACTCTATTTGTAAATACCAAAAGCGGAAGGAGGCAGGATAATGGACAAGAGGATCTACGTCATCTCTCCCTATTACAAATCCAGCAAACCAGTAATACACGATTCCTCTTAAAAATGCACTTATTTTATAATTTCTTTTGCTCATTGATGAATAGTGATATGACAGAGTAAGCGAATACAATACGGACCAGCGTATTCTTTCCCTTGAAGGCCGGATGTTCATTTGACAATAAGTGGCCTGCAAACCATTCGATCATCTTCGATCCAGACCGGAAAGATGAGAATGAGAATAAACGCTCATTCAGTGGTAGTCCTCTTGCGCTTACTCAACGAAAACGGAGGGTATATTTATGAAGAAAGCTATCAGAGCAACGACAGCCATCACCATGGCTGCAGTAGCAGTTTCGTCTGTAGCGGCTCCGGTCGCACAGGTTGTCCATGCGTCAGATGAAGCACAGAACTATGGAGAGGCCAAGGCCAACCTGGAAGAGGCCCAGACGGAAAACGCCAAAGCAGAGCAGGCAGAAAAGGACGCAAAAGAGAAATATGATTCTGCTAAGAAAGAGGCGGACGATGCCATGCAGGCGGCGTTCGACGCGGTAACCGCAAGTACGAATGCCGTTGACGAGGCAAAGGCCCAGTTCTCAAAAGCTAAAAGTGATGCTGACAAACTGTTCATTGATGCAGGCCTGTTACGGAATGCGTCACAAGAGAACCTTCTGGCGGCCCAGGCTGCTGTAAAGGCCAAGCAGGAAGCATATGATAAAGCCGTGACAGCATTGAATGATGCTACCGAGAAGCTGGAGCAGATCCAACAGGAGATCACTGTAAAAGAAGAGGATGTGACAGCTAAAAAGAGTGAACTTGATGCCGCGACAGAAGACCTGGCCGAGAAACAGAAAGCGGTTGACGATGCGCAGGACAAGATCGATGAGTTAGAAGCGCTCCAGCAGACATCCACTGAGGAGTATTCCCAGGCGGAGCAGGCGCTGAAGGACGCTCAGGCGGCAAAAGAGGCTGCCGAGAAGAACGTGACGGTTACACAGGCGGCTTATGACGAGGCAAAGCGTGTGTATGGCGAAGCGGTAGACCAGGCTTCGGCAGGGTCACCGGAATATAATGCCGCTTTACAGGCTGTGGAGAATGCTCAGTTGGAATTAGATGTTGCCACGGCAGCCGTTACCGAGAAGAAACTGGCTCTGGATCAGGCACAGGGAGCTATAGACAATGCACAGACCGCATTGGAAAGTGCGCAGACAGAAGAAGCTCGAGCCCTGGCTGAGAAAGATCTGGCTGACAAAGAAGTGGCCGCCGCACAGGCCCAGGCTTACTACAACACCGCTCTTGGAACACAGGCAGAGAAGCAAGGGGCTTATGACACAGCTTATGGAACACTACAGAATGCCCAGAAAATAAAGGATCAGAGAGATCAGGCTGTTGCGGATGCCCAGGCAGCGTTGGATACAGCCGAGATCAACTATTCCGCAGCAAAGCAGGCGATAACCGATGCACAGACAGCGGCAGATACAGCCAAGCAGGCAATGAATACCTCCACTGCGACCTATGATCAGGCGGTAAAAGACACTGCTGCAGCCCTCGATGCGAAGAATACGGCAGATGCGGCAGTGACAGCGGCCCAGAAGATTGTAGACGAGAAACAGACAGCCTACGATAAAGCGGCAGCAGCGTATGAAGAGGCCAAGAATAAGGCTAGTACGGCGGCGGAGCAGATCGCCAAGGGGTCTCTCGGGTTCTTTGAAGAAATGGGGGCGACAGCGGCTGCTGATGTACTAAAAAAAGCAAACTCTCAGTACACTAACATAGGTCAAGCAGGGGATGCCACCTCACTGGAGAACATGAAAGCGGCTCTTGAGCAGTTAAAAGAGTATTATGCAAGACTGTATGAAGAAACGGGGAAAGATGGACTTGTGGATGACCCTGTATATATTTCTGATTGGATGATGGCTGTCTCACAGGAACATACCAATGAGAGTGCTATCACCGGGGATCATACTCGTAGAGATGGCGTGGCTGAAAACCTTGCGTGGGGCTATCCGGATCCTTTTAAAGGATGGGTCGATGCAGAAAAGCCTTTTTATGGGGAAGATAATTCCCAGGCAGGACATTATATAAACATAATCAACCAGAGCTACAATCTTACAGGCTTTGCCGTAAATCAAAAAGGGGACTACGGAAAAACGGATGGACAGATATTCAAGCATGAATACAATATAGGAGAAAAACCCAGCGAAAATGGATATTTTACCTATGACGAATATTATGCCAGGTTTATGGAATATTACAACAGCCTGATGAATGCCCCGACTATTGCAGAAGAGGCCAAAGCAGCCATGGAAACGGCAAAAGCGGAACTTGATGCCGCTAATGCCAACCTGTCAAAAGCCAAGCAGGATGCTCAGACGGCAGCTCAGACTTATACAGACAAACAGACGGCTGAGACAACTGCACTGGAGAACAAACAGACGGCTGAAGCATCTTATCAGGCAGCCCTTGACGCTTTAGACGAGAAGAAGGGGGATCTTGTGACTGCTGATACGGATGTCAAGAATGCTGAAAGCGCCGTGGCTAACGCACAGGGTGAAGCAAACAATGCCCAGACAGATGTGGATAACGCACAGAAGGCGGTTGACGAAGCCAAAGCAGCCCTTGATGAAGCCAAGGAAGAGGCTGATAATATGAAATCGGATGCTGATGTCAAGGTGAAGGCTTTTGAGGATAAGCTCAAAGAACTGGATGAAAAGACCATAGTTTACAACCAGGGTGCTAAAGTCGGATCTCTTGAAGATGCACAGAATCGACAATCTGTTACTGCATCCATATATTCCGCATCACAGAATGAAACATCACTGAAAGAAACGGATCTTACAAATGCGGAGGATGCGCTTAAGGCTGCCCAGGGAACATATGATGCAGCGGTAACGGATGAAACGGCAAAGAAGAATGCTCTTATCTCCGCCGAGGCTGAAAGAGACAGGATCGAGGACGAGATCGCAGCTGATATCGCCGACAACCGTGCCGACATGGTGAACAAGGAAACAGCGCTTGATCGTGCAAAGGACACTCTTGCGACGGCGGAAGGTAATGTGACCAGTGCTGAAGCAGCCATGAACCAGGCTGAAAGCGACCTCACCGAAGTAAACAGAAACCTTGCTGAAGCAGAAACAGCTCACAGTAATGCAGTATCTGCCAAGGATGACTCCAAGGCTATTGTAGATACTCTTCAGGATGAGTATGATGCCCTGGTAGAAGCGATCACACCTCTCTGGAATGCCCAGGCGGCTGAGATGGAAGCGTCCGAGACCAAAGCTAACGCAGCTACAGCCCTTGACAACGCCGAGGCAGACGAAGCGCAGGCCGAGGCAGACCTCGCAAGCGCGATCCGGGTATATGAGGGCGCAAAGGACCTGAAAGACCGCGCGGATCTCTTGTCCTATGAAGACGCACTGGAGACTCCGCTCACGGACGAGGATTTCTCTTACCTGAACGATTACATCAAGGCCATTGCTGACGCTGACGCGGCAGTGGTAGCGGCACAGAAGACCCTGGAAGAGAAGAACGCAGCCCTTGAGGATGCACAGAAGGTATATGAAGACGCTAAGGCGGCTCATCTGATAACCCTTGCAGCCCTTGTGGCGGCCCAGGCCGACTATGAAACATTTGCCCAAAAGGAGGCTGAGGAGGCTAAGAAAACGGCCTCTACCGTAAGCCTGGACGCTTCAGCTACCAAGGCGGCCCGTACCAATGATGGAGCCCCGATCGTAGGCTATGTTGCGGCTGGAGCCATGGCACTTGCGGTCGTTGCAGTTGCAAGACCAAGAGCTAGTTTCAAGAAACAGAAATGATTTAGTATCTTAATATGAGTCCCCGGAGGTAGTCAAACGTGCTTCCGGGGATTTTTACGATATGCCTAGGGACAGACCTGAGTTTTTGTTTTAATACGAAACAGGCAATCTATCCTCAGAACATAATCAAGGATGAGAAGGAGGGCAGAATATTAATCCGTTATGTTACTAATTTATACAGGAGGATATACGATTGAAAAAATATTTACAGTCGGATGATGAGATCCGAGACTTAAAAAACATGGAGGAGCTTCACGAATATCTGGACTTTCGGAAAGAAAACGATGAGTGGGTCGAGGTGTTCTTAAATGAGTTAGCGGCAGTTGGCGTCCCGGATATGCCATTGTTTTACGGACAGTATTGCAGTAAGGTGACCGTCCCTAAAAATGGCTATCATGTTCATATCGGGAATATTGATCACGAAAAGCAGGAGAATGCGGAATGCATCTCCGGTACCGGCCTTTTCCTGGTATTTCCCTACAAAGATAAGCTGACCGCTTACCCGACACGGTGGACAGCCTATAACAGTATATGCAAACGGGCCGGCGACGATGGGGATGTCATGATGCGGACAGAGGCACGGGCGAATAAATGCGTGCTCCCTGTCAATGAGAAGGCGGAACGTCTCTGCCGGGATTTCCAACTGTATTCGGACAATTGCAAGATCCTGCTGCGAGACGGGAAGGTATCAGCTGTCCTGTCTAAGGATTACGCGATCCTGCCGGCGGACGGGCTCATCCAGGTATTGGAAAATCAACTCGCTTCGGATCATCCAGACTTTGCTTTTGACAAAGGAAAGGTCAGCCATGAATATCTGCTGGCGGAGTATCTCCTTAATGATCCGGAAATGGAAGAGTCCTTCCGCTTGCGGCTGAACGACGCCGGCGCGGATATCGCTTCTATCAAGGCCGGAGTACAGTTCTCCACGTCAGACGTTGGACTCTCAAGGGTAAACGCCTCGTTGTTCTATGACGCGGATGGTGTCCGCACATTCCTTGGCGGCGGTATCGGCATCATCCATTTAGGGGATGCCAGCGTTGCTGATTTTGCTGAGAGCTGTAAGTCACTTGGGCTTGTATTCAAGGAGTGCGAGGACCGGATCGAGGAACTGGGGAACATGGATATTGCGGATGTTGCAGGAACTGTAAGGAAAGTACAGGAAAAATACCCTTTCCTTCCAAAAACTGTCGCAGATGCGGTTGCCGCTGATCTGGAGGTCTCCTGCCCGAACGGCGGCACCGGCGTGGACGTTTACATTGCGCTCAACGACATCGTGCAGCGGCATGCGGATCAGTCCAGTCTGTCCCCGACCAGGTATCTGAACCTGTGCGAGCAGGTGGCAAAGCTGATGAAACTCCCGTTTGATCGGATCGATCAGGGAGAGGAGTGGATCCGAATTTAATTCAACATAACGGCACAAGAAATGTCCACGGAAGATCCGGGGACTTTTCTTGTGCAAAAAAAAGAAAACTTCGATGAAATCTTTCATACTATGTTTGCAGGGGAAGCTACTATATCTTATCTCCTAAGGATCGATCCCCGCAAAGTAGCGCCCTGCCGGCTGCCAGGTGGCTGCAGGTCGGCGGCGCATATGGTACGGACTGGCGTTGCTCCAACAATCCCCCTCTCAGGAGCAGGGAGGTTCAATCCCTCTCCCGTACCTTCCTTCCCAATACTGGGGAGGTAAAATCATGTTAGGCGCAGCATGGAAGAGTACCTCCTTAAAATGTGAGAATAGTAGTGAACTACCACAGACCGTAAAGGTCAGTGGCTTCTGTTAAATGGTTCACCAGACTAAGGATCCGGAAACGGGTACTACGATATTCAGGTCATGATACCCTCGGTTGACGCAACAGACCGTCGCTCTATCGTACATGTTTGAGTTGGGTCAGAGTAACCACAGCCTGTGACATGTACATGACAAGCCCGTATATCATTGTCGAGTTGAAGACGGAATAGCCGCATGGTAACAGTGCGGCGTAGTACGCACCGCCTGCCAAAAAGGCAGAGTATCTACTAAAGAATAAACAATTCAGCAATTTACTCTTCCATGCACATGGCGCGGGCTGGTGTTTCCCCTATTTTGGAACAAACAGTTTCCCCTATTTTGGAAGGTTCGATCCCTTCCCCGCGCCTTCTCCCTGCCATCCCCTTGACCGGCGGGGAGACCCATTTTCTCTATTCTTTTTTTCGGCATACGGACTTGCCATGTAGCCTGTCTGTGTGCCACTTTTTGATTTCTATCAAATTCCTATTGATTTCCGAACATTTGTTCTTTATAATATAGCCAAACACATGTTCTGTTTCGTGAAGGGAGGGGGTACCGTGCAAAGGACGATTTTCCATATTGATGTGAATTCGGCTTTCTTGAGCTGGGAGGCGGTATATCGGCTTAAATTCCTGGGAGAGAAACGTGACATCCGAAACCTGGTCGCCGCGATCGGCGGAGATGAAGCCAAACGTCACGGCATCATCCTTGCTAAGTCCATCCCTTCAAAAAAGTACGGGATACAGACGGGAGAGAGCCTTTTGGAAGCCAGAAAGAAATGCCCGCAGCTCCTCATTTTTCCGCCTGATTATGATCTATACGAGGATTGTTCCCGAGCGTTCATACAATTGTTGTCACGATACACGGACCAGATCGAGCAATATTCCATTGACGAATGTTTCCTGGACGTGACAGACGCCCTGCCTCTTTTCGGAGACCCGTTAACATTTGCTCTACGTATCAAGAAAGCTGTCTATGAGGAACTAGGATTTACAGTGAATATAGGGATTTCTTCATGTAAGTTGCTGGCTAAAATGGCCTCCGATTTCCGTAAGCCTTACCGGATACATACCTTGTACCGGGAAGAGATCCCATCGAAGCTGTGGCCCCTGCCTGTGGGAGACCTTTTCTACGTGGGGCATGCCACAAAAAATAAGCTCCACAAACTTGGGATCCATACTATTGGCGAACTGGCACATACCGACCCGGAGCTTTTGCAAATCCATATGAAATCCCATGGGCTGCTGATCTGGGAATACGCCAACGGGATTGACGATTCCCCGGTCATTGCTTCCCCGCCACCGAATAAGGGATACGGCAACAGTACCACAACCTCCTTTGATGTATCCTCTTACGGTGAGGCGGATGCCGTCCTACTTGCGTTATGTGAGACGGTCGGGATGCGGCTACGCCGGGACCAGGCGTCCGGCAGGGTCATCCACGTAGGGATCCGCTATCAGGACTCCCTGGCTTTTGCCGGGATGCAAACAACACTGAATGAGAGGACCTGCAGCACAAGTTGTCTGTACAAAACAGCAGCAACCTTATTAAGAAAGATATGGAACGCAAAAACTCCCTTACGCCATCTGGGCGTGCATGTCGGCGACGTAAAGTACCGTGAAGCATATCGGCAAATGGAACTGTTTCAGACCGGAGCGGACCAGGAAAAGCAGCTGGTGTGGGAGCGGACAGTGGACCAGATCCGGGCGAGGTACGGGCCTTATGCCCTGATACGTTCTTCTTTTTTACTTTATCCGGACGTGGATCCAAACAGCGGCGGCATATCAGCGGAGAAGCGTGGCATCCATACAGGAGAGTGATCATATGTCGTTTAAAACAGAAAACTATACAAAAAAAGCAGGAAAGCCAGGATACGGTGGGCGGGAGCTTATCGCCTGCGACTGCTGGTTTACATCCAGCGGCGGCATGCAACCCCGATTCCTGAAATGGCAGAGTCCTGATGGAGAAATCCATACCGTCCCAGTCCATACTTTCCTGCCTCTGGAAGACGAACATTTTGCCGGCAGGACTCAGAAAGTATTCTTTTGTACAGCGGAGCAAAACGGGACAGCCGTGTATTTCAAACTCTACTATAATGTAGGGGAATGCAGATGGAAAATGGAGTGGGTCAAAAATAGCTGATCCAGGCATTCCCAACCGAATGTTTGTTCATATTGTTTTGGGAAGGGATGTGTCGTATAATGGATAACATGTCAGGAAAAAAGATACATAAGCAGGAAATCGTTGAAGAGTTTCAAAAACACAAGAAGGATATTTTAGAGGTCATTTCTCATGAGATCCAGCATTGGCATACTCCGATCCGCGGATATACCAGCATGGCCGAGCTTGAGGCGGATCAGCGCTACCAGTTCCTGTTGCATTCTGAAGCATTGATCCAGGAGGGGATTGCCTGCCCGGATCGTGATATCACCGAGACTGATACGGGCGATATACAGTTTGTTGCACATGCAAGGTTTTACCAGTATTGGATCTTGGCCAGAAAATATATACGAAAGGAAGAGAAACATGGAATTCATGAATCTACCGGTCGAAGCGGACTGGACCGCCGAAGAGATTCGCACTGACTATCAGAATGGTTATACAAAGAAGCAGCTCTCCAGGATCTACCTTATCCCGCCCCGAGAACTCACAAAGATCATCACAAAGGAGGAACCTTCCCGTGGATGACAGCTATATGACAGACACAGAAGATATCGAATTTATCCGGGGCAGGGCGAACCAATTGATCCCGCCAACAGATGAACGGACTATTTGCGATGTGGTCGCAAACGGTCTTATCGTAAACATCTATCTCCGCAATCCAAGGCCTGAAGAAATAGCGGCCCTGTCGCCTGGACACCCGGCGGAGGTCGGATTATATGAGTACCGTGGGATCCTTGTCCTTCTTCTTAATTTCGGGGACATCATCATCACTGAGTGCCCCATCCGCTTGCGCCCGGGAAAACTGCCGCTGGAATGCCCAAAGACCCCGGGGATCTCTATCATTCTTACAGACCTAAACGACAACATTGTAAGGAGCGTCCGTTTCCTTTCTGTCCGCCCCTCCTTTTGGGGGGAGATATATAAACGGCTGACAGAGCTGGAACAAATGAAATATACTATGTCTAAGCAGAAAACGCTGGAAGAGTTTGCCTTGGAGGTACCTGGGGACAAATGGGAAAAGGCAATACTCCGGCATAAGATCATTTAAAAGAAGGAAGAGGGAAAAATGAGGATTGAAAAATTTAAGATGGAACGTGAGGGCCTGGTAGAAGAGGGAGAGGAAGTCACGATCAGCGAGCGACGTCCGAGTTCTGGACGATATACCTATCTGGTGGAACCATCCGTTGCCATGTCCGGGATCTTTAGGACGACGGAACGGATCAAGGCGCGGAAGGGAATCATCCGGAAGATCGAACACACGGACAGGGGGTATTACCTCCACGTGGAAGTAGAAGAATAATAACGAGGGCAGACCGGACGGTCTGTCTTTTTTATATAAAGTTGACAATAGAAGCGCAACGAATTGATATATCAATATAAATCCAAAGATAAATCAATTTCCTATATTGACATTACCTAGTTGATATATTAAAATAAAATCAACCGGATAACGAATATATCAATCACGGAGGCGCAAAAGATGAATAAGAGATGGATGAATACAAATGTATCAACGGCAGCAGAAATGACGGATCTCACCGACGGGATGATCTTGGAATTCTCGAATGGCGAGGTCATATTCCCTTCCCCTTGTGAAGAGAAAGATCCTGTAGAACGGTCTATGACTGATCCCAAAATCTTCGGAAAAATGAGCGATGAGGAAACACTGATGGGACACATTTCCCTCCCGATCCCGATCGTCAACATCCAGTATCTATTTGGAAGCAGACCGATCCTGCCCCGCATCCTTGGCATACTACGAAAAGACATCGAGAAAATTGTATATTATGGCGCACACGTCGTTATTGAGCCAGGAGAGACAGAGACCAGATACAAACAGATTGTAGAAGAAAAGGATTTTGAAAAATTCCAACAAGAGTACCCCGGTACTGTCTGCCTGTGCGGAGCGGAGGCGATCGAAGCTCTATTAAAAAGAGAGAATGCTCCAGAGTACGAACATATCATCCTGCACTGCCTGCCGGTCATCCCGCTTTCACTGCGGTACCAGAAAGTAGAACTTAAAAACAAAAAACCAGCCTGGAGCCCGATCCCGATGGAATACCTATATGACCGCTTGATCCTGAGAATAGGCCGCTTGGCCAAGTTAAAAGCACTCAAAGCTCCGGAGGTCATCATAAGGAATGAAAGCAGGATGCTGCAGGAATACGCAGATACCTTGATCAGCAATGGAGCTCGCGGCATCCCTTATATCACGCCATTCGGGTGCCCGGCACAGTCCTTACAGGAATTATACGAGATCGTATCCTGTCCATGTCCGACCAAGGTGAAACCGGTCCTTCCGGTTGGCACATACATTGACGCCGTAGCATTGGAAGATCCCGTCAATATCCTGTATCCCCTTGTGTCCGATGATGCAGAGGACTGCGAGAGGGAAGAAAGCACGGATGAACCTTATGATCCGGAAAATGATCCGATAGAATTGGCCGAAGAAAAAATAAAGGCTCTTTGTCGTCCCTTTATAGACGCAGTGATCAAGAAAAACTTCTCAATATATGCAGAAGAATTTCTCAGCCCAATGCTGAACTTTGCCGAAGAGTCTATCCTTGCCGGTATTGGAAACGTAAACCTGGACGAGCCAATTGAGCCACAGCTCCTAAACGGTATTTTTGAGACTATCCAGATGGCAATGAAAAAGCAGAGTATGTATCTATAGGAGGAAATGTAATATGGCAAAAGAAAGCAAAGGAGAATATAAAGAATTCCGGGAACTATTAAGACGGGGGATCGGGACCCGGACACAAAAAGCGTTTGCAGAGGAAGTGGGAATTTCCAAGGAACATTTGAACCGTATGTTGAACAATAGGGAGATCAACCGCCCTACGATATCCATATTAAGAAATATGGCCGGCCATATGAATACCATCACAGAGCGGATGCTGCTGGAAGCGTGCGGGTACGAGATGGAATCAATCAAAGACCGATCGGTAAGGTGTGAGGCAACGCTCACAGATGGGCTTAAAAACCTGGTCACCGGTGATTACCCTCAGCCATGGCGGTCCGTGACGGATGCTTTACAGACGATCGCGCTTTTGTATATGTCAGAAAGCGGAAAATTCGAGTTTGGAAAAGAGGAAACTAATGAAGAAGAAGGCCACCATCTGGCGGAAAAGCACATGCAGGTCTCATTTCAATGGGGAGATGGGGAAAGCGTCTGCGAAACGCCGGTCACGATCTACTATTCACGGACAGAAAACGGAAACCTGATATTCCAGGATTATCAAGTTGACAGCACCAATATACGGAGGAAACGGACAATGGCGGAAGAGCGTTTATTAAAGGCTATTTTTGGCGATGAAGACGAAAAAATGGTAACAACAACCATTTTAGGTTATGGTTTTCATTATACGGAGACGCCTGGTGGATTTCCCGACTTTCTGAACGAACACCGCGGAGCGTTCTGTACGAGCCGGGATCGGTCACAGATGCTCCTCCAGATCATAGATGGAGGGAAAGAGCCGGATGAAATTTTTGCAGACTTTTCAACGGACAGGTATGGGATAGGAACCGGCGGAGCAGTCGCGGAAATCCTTTCTAAGGAGCTAGGGATCCTTTTCTATTGTTACGAACATGATGACGAGCTGGGGGAAGAGGACAGCCCAAGCTGTATCATGGTGGATGACCATGATTTTGTCCGGGCCGAGATAAGCAGAGAAGAGTTATTGCTGAACCTGCAGAGAGCCGCCGCAACATTGCAGATACCAGAATTCGGCCATATCTATCACTCTTATCGGGAACCCGCGCAGCCACAACTATACGACACAAAATCATTTTGCTACGAATTCAAATAAGAACTATTTCGTTCTGTGACGATCGGCAATCTCTCAGAAGCGCTATATGAGCAAGCACTCCTATGGCGCTTCTTTTATTTTGTGCAAAAGCCAAACCTCTTACCTCAGTCTCCATACTATTAAAAGAAATATGGAGGGAAAAGCGATGTACAAGAATATGGAGGAGAGGAAGATAGGAGGGCTTCGCATCCTATACGGAGCAAGCCGGTGCGGAAAAACAAGGACGGCCCTCAAAGAGATCCAGGGACTTCTTGCTAAGAAGAAGCACAAGGTCTATGTCCTGGACGGCAAAAGGGAATATGGCACTTCCTGGGATTTGTTGGAGGTCTATGAAAGTAAATATTTCAAAGTCCTGCTCCAAGAACTGGAAAAGCCCCAAGGCCATCCCCATGCCTACCTGGAACTGGAGAAGCTATACAATCCTATTTATAGAGATACATTCCTTGGTGATGAGGAACGTGTCTTCATGTGGAAGAAGCTGAAGAGGATTGCGCAGAGAGGGGTGCATGTCACCATCTTGATCAGCCAGTTGGAACTGCTTCCCATTGATGAATCTTCCGAAAGGAGATTGTCCTTTGCTCCGTAAACATTTGACCAATATCCTGTTTGCCCTGTCTGTCCTCGTATTCATCTACAATGGAGCGGATCTTTTTATAGATCACGTAATGCCAAGGATCCATATTCGTGCTGCATCCATTGAAGAAGAGGGTGTCACGTACTGCACACACAATGAATATCTGCATGTTTCAATCCCGTCTGTCGGATTAGAGGAAGCAGTCCACCTCGGAGGTACGCAAGAGGATGCGGATGCGTATCCTGTGTTCATGGTCCCCAACCACTTACCTGGTGAAGGTCAGCCACTGGTTATGGGTGGCCACAATTATGGGCCGTTCAAAAAGCTGGAGAAAGTGAAAGAGAATGACACGATACGGCTCATATCACCGGAGTATGTCTATGTATATCAGGTCAAATCCATTGAGATATGCGACACAAAAAAACAACGGCACCATGATCATAGACAGTACAGGGAAAAATGCCCTACAGGCGCATGGCGAAACACTGATCCTGTATACCTGTTATCCATTCTCGCTCTGGGCTGACAACGAGGATCAGCGACTTGTGATCAAAGCGGGAAGAGTGGGTCAATAATCGTTGTGTAAAAATAGTTCTTTTTACAAAATTCATACACTCTATTGATGAAGATACCAGAGGGCGTCTCGCGAGAAGAAACAAATTGTCTATGCAATTCTCAGCAGACACCTGTACACAAACGCTTAAAGGGAACATAATCACGCATCGGATGTGCCCGTATACAAAATTGTAGTTGAATTGTATAGATCTATTTGGGAAAAATGGATATTTTACGTATAGATCGGATTACAAATGAGGACAGGCATGAGTGGGTTTTTCGAAGAGATTTTGCCAATTGGCATCATAGTCACATATTTCCTTTATCTTTAAGGGAAATTATCAAGCGTTCATAAAACAGGAGGCGAGATCAAAAATGCAGTCACTTCAAAAAGAAAGTCCAAAATACTGCCCGTTCTGCGGCTACAAATTTCTTCAAGGCCAGGACAGCACTCAAGGCCTTTATAATTGTCGTCAGTGTGGGCAGTCATACCTTATTCATCCGTTTGCGGATCCCGTAGTAGATTCCGCTGAAATATGGATGGATATCCCGGGATTTTATGGAGTATATCAGGTCAGCAGCCACCTGCGAGTACGGAGCCTGGACAGGATTAGCTCCGCAAACAGGCGCTTGACCGGGAAGATGATGCACACATACCGAAAAGGCTCCGGCGGCGAAATCTATATCGCGCTAAGCCGCAGAGGTCGTCAAAAAGAATATAATGTTCGGACTCTGTACGAAAATGCCAAAACAGGCGATGAAAAAACAGGATTTGCAAGCGGGGATTGTACGCTAAGAAAGCAAGCGAACAAACGGGGTGAAGGTAACCTATGTCTAAAATAACAATGACTATTGGACACAAATATTTACATCACCGAAAGATCGATCTGGATGGTCGCCCTTTGGAGGCGGAACGCTGGATAAAATGCATCGGACTGACCAAAAACGGAGCTCTCTTTCAGCACGAATTTGAAGTATTCGAACTTGAAAGCGAAAGGCTCAAAACAGAGATAATCCAAGAGTTCAGGGGGTTTTAAACATGCAGGCTGTTCTTAAGTATCCCGGGGCTAAAAATCGGCTCGTTTCATGGATCCTCCAGTATATTCCGCAAAAATGCGTGTATGTAGAACCGTTTGCCGGAAGCCTGGCGGTCCTGCTTAACAAGGAGCGCAGCCACATCGAGACGGTCAATGATCTGAACAGTAACATCGTTAATTTTTTCAGGGTACTACGTGATCAACCTGATAAGCTGAGCCACCTGATCGCCTATACACCATATGCCAGAGAAGAGTATGACCTTGCGTTTCAGGAAAGTGAAGATCCTATAGAAAAAGCAAGGAGATTTGCAGTCCGCTGCTGGATGGCCTTTGGATGCGGGAACCGGTATCACAACGGGTTCCGGAGCGGGAAAGGGATGAATTCCCCCAACCCTGCTAAAGCATGGTCCCTGCTGCCGGAAACGATCGCAGAAGCTGCCCATCGTTTACACGGGGTACAGATTGAGCACATGGATGGCATCGAACTCATCAAAAGATATAACAATACGGATGTGTTCCTGTACCTGGATCCACCTTATCTTCCGTCAACGAGGAAACCTTATCTATATGCAGATGAAATGGACGAAGAGCAGCACATAGCGCTTCTGCAGGTTATAACGGAACACAAAGGGATGATCCTTTTATCGGGATACGATAATCAGCTCTACGAAAAGTATCTTTCTAATTGGCATAAGGTATCGAAGAAAAGCCAGGCGGAAAACGGCAAGATCCGGACGGAAACTCTATGGATGAATTATGAGCCGGCGGATACACAGCTTGCACTGGAAGATTTTCTGATGTTTTAAGATTCCCGCCCTGGTATGCGGCGGAAATAGTATACTAAAATAATCACTTCGGCGAGTGACCAGGTTGCCCGCACGCCACCGGAAGGCGTTTCCTCCAGGAAAACAGGGTTCGACTCCCTGACGGGCAAGTTTTTAAAAGAAAGCATAGATAACGAGAGGTTCAACAATATGAGAGATACAGAAAAAAACAGAGAAACAAATAAGGCCATTTTATCCTTCATAATAGAATATATTGTCATCCATGGTTATGCCCCGTCTGTCCGGGAAATAGGAGAGGGAGTAGGGTTAAGCTCTTCTGCTACCGTACAGAAACATCTGGAGTATATGATCGAGATCGGAGAACTGGAAAGCGATACCTTCCCCCGCCAGCCCAGGGCGATCCGCATTCCCGGCTATGTGCTGCAAAGAAAAAAGGATAGAAAAACAAGCAGTTAATTATTCTGCAATATACCATATGTATAATGATAGAGAGAGGATGGGGTTGGATGAACAAAAAGTCGATCATACAGCTTATCATAGTAATGCTGATAGGCATTAGTCTTGGCTTCGTAGTAACAACGTGTATTGTGTTTCTCGGAAATGTCCCTACTGGTTCCATGTCCCCAACCATAAAACCTGGAGACTATATTCTCGGGAACCGCTTTGCTTATCAGACCAAGAATCCATCTTACGGGGATATAATCATATTTTCAAAAACCGCCGAGGGACCAGATGGTGACTCGGAAAGAGTTATAAAGCGGATCGTTGGAATGCCCGGGGATAATATTGAAATCTTTCGGGGAAGGCTCTTTATCAATGGAGAGGAGATTGAGGATGGCCGACAGTCTCCCGGTCTGGAAAAAGATCTACCGCCTCAGACGATCCCTGAAGACTGTTATTTTGTTATGGGAGACAACAGAGATAAGTCCTATGATTCACGCTACTGGGAGGACCCGTTTGTAGAGAAAGATATGATCATCGCTAAACTTGTCTGCATATTCTTTCCAATCGGTGATTGGCAGGTATTTTGACACATTACCGCCGCACGCTCGTGACTTTAGTCGTGAGTAAGGCGGTCTTATATTTCATTATATGAATAGTCATTTTTTTGTTGCGCATAAAGATATGTATGAACAACATATTTTCTAAGTTTTTTTGTTCATCTGAGAAAAATGATCTTATTTGCATATTTGTTATAATGGATAAAAATGTATCTTAATTGTGAGCATATGGTCACAACAAGGATTATGATATAAATTCAGTCATAGAACCAAATAAAAGGAGTTTGCTTATGAAGCTGATATCCACATATAGTATTAAAATTAAAGAATATCGGCACATCTTTAACGATACAGTCAATCTGTATCGTCATGCGGTAGACTTCTTTCTCGTGGTCTGTGACCAGGAATGGGAGAAAGTTTCGGAAATCAGTACATCAAAATTTCAGATGACGTTTATAGAACAACTCACACATAAAACAGCAAAAAATCCGGCCACAAAATATGATTTCGACTCGGATTTTTATAAGTTCCCCTCCTACCTGCGGAGAGCAGCCATTTATGAGGCTTTAGGTAAATACTCTTCCTATCAGTCCAACCTGGTAAACTGGAAAAGGGATCCGCAGGGTCGGAAACCTTCGTTCCCCAAAGCAGGGTATGTGTATCCCTGTCTGTACCGGGACAACATGTACATACAGACAGAAATATACACGGCCCGGATCAAGGTTTATGTCCGCAATACTTGGGACTGGATCGATGTCCAACTTCAGAAAAGCGACGTGGACTATATCCGGCGTCACTGCTCCCACAGGAAGGAGTGCGCCCCCACTCTCCAGAAAAGGGGAAAAGAATGGTTCCTGGACTTTCCTTTTGAGGAACAGGTTACATTGACCAACACACCTTCCAAAGAGCAGGTGATCGCTGCCGTGGACTTTGGCATCAACAGCGCCGCCACGGTTTCCGTCATGTGCGCGGATGGCACTGTCCTTGGCCGGCATTTCTGTCGGCTTCCCAGAGAAAAAGACTCTCTTGCGCATGCGGTGAACCGGGTCAAAAAGGCACAGCAGCACGGAGCCAGGAAAATGCCCCGCTTATGGGCACGGTCGAACGGCATCAATGACGATATTGCGGTCAAGACAGCGATGTTTATCATTGAGGTGGCTGTCCTCTATAACGCGGATGTGATCGTGTTCGAGCACCTGGATCTGAAGGGGCGGAAACGAGGCTCCAAAAAGCAGCGGCTCCACTTATGGAAGGCCCGCCGTGTCCAGTCCATTGTAACGGACCAGGCCCACCGTCTTGGTAGGCGCGTCAGCCATGTCAACGCCTGGAACACCAGCCGTCTTGCCTTCGATGGCAGCGGGCGCGTCCTCCGGGGTCGGCAGTCTGAAAAGACGGGCGGCTCCTACAGCGTATGCGAGTTCCAGAACGGGAAGGTCTATAACTGCGACCTAAACGCCACCTATAACATAGGGGCGAGATACTTTATCCGAACACTCTTAAAATCCTTGCCGGCAACGGAGAGGTTGGCCATGGAGGCAAAAGTCCCTTCATGCGCTAAGAGAAGCACCTGCACCTTATCCACGCTTACTAGCCTGTACGCGGTCCTGGCGGCTTAACAGCTGTCAGTTGGCTGAGTTCAGACCCTATGGTGGAAAGGCTGTCCGATCTCCCTAAAGGGGAACCGCCGCCAGGTGGCAGTAGGAAGCACGTGAATTTATTCATGTGAGGCTTCACTTTTTAATTTGATTGCATTATCGTGTTCCTTCTTATATAATATTGGCAACAGGAAATTTCCTGTTCCTTACAGCTATCCTATGAGGATGCTCAGCAGGGCCCACTTTTAGGGCCGTCAACAAATCCTCCACTCTTAGGAGGTGACTAATAAGCTGCAGGTACAATGGTGTACCTGTGGCTTTTTGTTTCTTATATAAAAATCCACACTCATGGTAGATCTAAATTTTGACGAGAGGAGGCAAACAATGAAAAAGTATAAGGTCAGCAGAGAGCTGAAACCCTATATCCGTAGGATCCTAGTACGGAGCTTTTACAAATGTAAATTAATCTTGGATCCTGCGGGCCAGTATTGGTGTTATACCAATGCTAACTCTGACACATTTCACCGTATTGTCCAACGGGCAAAATGCGAGAAGAAAACAAGCGAGACAGGTTTGTTACAGTTCACTGCCAAAGAAGCTAATAACGCTTTGTTCAGGAGCGCAATGATGGATCTTACAAAGGAGTCCGCCTACCAGGTGATCGATGACGTATCTGGCGCAAGGACTGCATTAAAAACGCATTAATCAAAAACAAGTAAGCTGGCCTTATACAACAGGCCGGCTTTTTTGATGCCCACTTTTAGGGTGGAAAGGAGCTACTATGGGGACACAACTCATGAGGGAAATTGAAGATGTTGCAATTCCCGAACTTCTGCTCGCATACCATGGTGAGAGACAGCATATGCTTACCCGCCACATGGATGTCAGTCTCATAGAGCTAAGGAACCGACTGCGGCATATTCATGTGGAGAAAGATGAGATCATGAAGGCATCACGGTTCCTGAGCAACAGCCTGGCGGAAGTATGTACGTATGTACATACCTGCCTGCTGCAAAACCAGGCAAAAGTTGAGAAATGGATGCGGACAGGAAGACTGGGGAAATTAGATATTTCATGTACATTTGATCATCCGGTCGGAGAGTGCATAGCCCTGAACACAAACTGGAAAGATACGTTTCAGGAAAGTCAGTTGGTCGTAGTCCTTGGTGAATCCGATATCCCGGGACGGATCTTTCAGATCCTGACAGCATATCCAGAGGCAACACCAGATGAAATTGACTTGATCTATGATGCAATGGATCAATGGTTGCTTCACAGGAAATAAGCCGGCCACCAAAAAGCTGCCCGATCGGCAGCTTTTTGTTATCACTTCGAAGCAGGATCTGCGCAGCCCCTATTTTGGTAAACTTTCCCCAAACTATCCATAGAACGATAAATACGGATGAGAAGGAGCAAATAAAAAGAGAAATCCATATCGTTACTTTTATAATAGGAGGATACAAAGATGGAGGGATTAGCCTATCTGGTCAAAGTTATGCCCGATCATAACCAGAATAGGTATTATAAAATGATCCAGCAGGGAGATTATTTTAAGATCGAGATGGGAAGAGTAGGAGCCAGACCGGTCACACTGAAACGCCCTATGGCTCTCTGGGATACTACATTCCACAAAAAGCTTTCGGAAGGATACGTGGACAGGGCGAAATATTGTGACACGGCTTATAGAAATGAGATGCAGGAACGCATATCCGCCATACAGGATCAGGATACGCGCAGGCTCTGGAAGGATCTTGTGCTTTACGCAAACATGCTGCTTGTGTCAGAGTATACTGTCCATTATACGGAGGTTAGCAGGCAGATGGTGGAGACTGCACAAAGTCTGATCGACCGGATGCTTGCAGAGAATAATATTGACCGTTTTAACGGGCTTCTCATGGAGCTGTTCCAGGTCATTCCCAGGAAAATGCATAATGTCCAGGAAAAACTAGCAAAGGACATCAAGGACTTTTTGCCTATCCTGGAAAGAGAGCAGGAGCTTTTGGACGTTATGGAGTCTCAGGTGATAACCGGGGAGCCTGAAGAGGAAACAGAGGACCTGCTCATACACCTTGGATTGGACGTGCGGAAATGCACGCAGAAGGAATGGGAAGGTATTATACAACACATGTCTGATGATACAAGGCATCTCTGTAAAAGAGCCTGGCGGATCAAAAACCGTAGGACGGAAGAGCGGTTCCATGAATATAGAAGGAAAAACGGGATCCATAAGAAAGAGATACATTCTCTTTTCCACGGTTCAAGAAATGCGAACTATTACGGGCTTCTTTCACAAGGGCCTAAACTGAATATGGGATCCCCCAACGGTCATTTATTTGGGATGGGCTTATATTTTGCGACAAATTCCGCAAAATCAATCCGTTATACGTCTACAGGCGGATACAATCTGTACTGCCGGGAGAACATGCCCACATCCTATTTGGCTGTATATAAAGTTGCCTACCGCAATCCGCTTCATGTAAATTGGCCGACCGATGCCATGAGCCAGTGGAGGAAAAAGGACATCCTTCCCCATGACGCGGTATTTGCGCATGGGGGGAATGGATCTTATCTCGTCAATAATGAGATTATTGTTTACGATGAGGCAGCTGTCACTATCAAGTATTTGCTGGAATTAGAAAAGTAGACGGAATCGAGAATTCAAAAAAATCGGGATGTGGATTTGACTACTATAAGATATGGCCAGGGAGTTCCTTGGCCTCTTTTGTCCTATAAGGACTACCTATTGCAATGATATACAATCTATAGAGTTGTTTCTTTTTTAAGTGGCTCAGGTTTTATTTTTGTTGCCTTCTTTCATTATATTACCAAATTGGTTGCTCAAAAAAAGGACTTGAACACAAGATAGAGCACACTAAGCTATAAGGAAGGAGGCGGATATAGTGAATCAGGAAATCACTAAACTGGAAAAGCTATGCAATAAATACGGGTATCAAGTATCTGTACGATTTGACACGGTATATATCAGGACGCTTTGCGAATCCTGGTATTTTGAGCTGCCCACATTGGAAGAGACAGGTATGGTCAAGCTCTATCATGGTAACTCATTCGGAAATGTTTCTGAAAGATACCATAAACAGTTTACCCGCAAGATCACGATGGCTCAACTTGTCACTTACATTCATGATCACGAGCTGGCAAAATATATGGGATGTACATCTGTTTTTACATATATCCATAAACCAAAATTCAAAAACAGCCGACGGTATGCACGGGCATAACTATATGGGAGGATAGAAATGGGGAATTCTAGAAAGCTATGGCAGGAGTTAGCCGAAGACAAAAATCATGAGACAGAGCATGACATGGACGCCCTGGAGCGTGAACTGAATCTAAAAGACATTGGATCTGGGACTGATATAAAAGAGCAGACCGAAAAAGAAGAACTTGACACGGATCGGATAGACCGTGACTCGAATCACTTAAAAGTAGAAGAGTTTGATGATGAATATAATGATACGGATATGGACTATGATCCGGTATAGGGACAATGCTTATGGAATTACAAGGAAATGGAAACCATCTTATCGTAAAATTATATTTTGATCCGGATTATTATCGAGAGGGAGACGTCATTACGATCATGCGCAATGACACGGCTGCTACATGCATTATACTGGAGAACAAAGGGGAGTCCCTACGCCTTGCCCTGGCAGTCCAGGACAGAAAGAAAAGCGGCAGGCTCCAGGCAGGAGAAAAAGAATTGACGGCCCTTGACGTGTATGAAAACGGGATCGAACTGAAGTCCCTGTCTGACGGGCCACGCAAACTCGATATCCGTAAACTATATGAAGAATACAAAGACCTGAGCAGCATGCTATGCGAACAGGAGCATATTTCCGCAGACACTGGAGGCATGGATGGCCAGGATGATATTGACATGCGGCACGAGGAGAGACTCAAGGACTTCCTGCAGCTGCTAAACTCCATGCGCTAAGAAACAGGCCCCCTTTCTCCATACTATTATTGCCGGGCTACTTAGAAGCCCGAGAAAAGGAAAGGAGTAAAGGTATGTCTTACGAAACGCACTATTATGCATCGTATCCGGCGGATGGGGGACTGATCGCAACCATCCTGTCCATGATGGGCGTGATCATCTTCGTATCGATGATCCTAGCCATCCTGATGATCGTCTCACTGTGGAGGGTCTTTAAGAAAGCCGGTGAGGAGGGATGGAAAGCGATCATCCCCTTCTACAATCAGTATACTCTCTACAAAATCGTATGGGACACCAAGTATTTCTTCGTAACGCTTGCACTGATTGTAGTACTATGGTTATCCCTGTGGCTTACATCACTTACATCGATCTTTATGATCCTCTACCTGGCCTGCCTCTTAGCACTCGTTGTGATCCAGATCAAAGCGACGCATAAGCTTTCAAAGAGCTTTGGGCACGGCGGTGGATTTACGGTCGGACTGATCTTTCTGTCCGTCGTATTCATCCCGATGTTGGGATTTGGGACATCCCAATACCAGGGTAAGCCAGACTAAGATCATCCCTACAGTAATCAAGCGTGAAATCAATGAGAGAGCCTTTATGGCTCTCTTATTTTTATTCTATGAAAACATACTACCAACAGAACTAAATACAGATGAAAAGGAGGGCAGAAGTAAAAATCGGTTTAGTTCAAATAATATAGAGGAGGATTATTATATGCCAAAATGGAAACAAAGAGACCCGGATATCCATTGTCTGGATGAGCTGGTTGCAAAAAATGTTGGCATCTCGATCGAGAAATTTTTAAATCCAGAAGCGGATCCACCCATTAAATATCTGGAGGATGCAGTCGCCTTCACAAAGATATGTGTCAGCAATGGCATGGATATTAAAATTGTTGGCGATTATGACTGCGATGGCGTCATGTCAACAATAATCTTGAAAATGGGCATTACAGAATATACCGGTGTTACACCGGCAATTCGACTTCCTAGGCGATTTTCTGAAGGCTATGGACTGTCCATGAAGATCATAGACGAGACTGCCCATGGACTGATCATCACGGTCGATAACGGGATCGCAGCAATTGAGGAGATCAAAGCCGCCAAGGAAAAAGGCCTTTCTGTGATCGTGCTGGACCATCATCTGCCCCAGAGGGATGCGGACGGGAATGTCCTGCTGCCTGACGCCGATGTTCTCGTGGATCCACATGTGGATCCTGATGGCTGGTACACGCAGTATTGCGGCGCTGGTCTGGCATATCGGTTTATCAAGGCACTTAATCCAGAGAGCCAGATTCTCGAAAAGCTGGAGGCTTTTGCGGGTGTTGCTACAGTAGCAGACGTGATGCGCCTTACTGGTGACAATCGTAACCTGGTACTTCACGCGATCGAAGAGATCAACGCCAGAAAAGTGACAACAGGATTCCATATGCTCTTGGATGAGCTGAAAATAAGTTTCTGCACAGAAGATGATTTCGGCTTCTTGATCGGACCATGTATCAACGCGTCAGGCCGGCTTTATGATAACGGCCCCGCAGATGTTGTTGAGCTCCTGTCGGAAGACAGGAACATGCAAAAGTTAAGCACAGAGGAGACAACCAAGCTCCATAGCATGGCCCTGGAGCTGGTATGTAGGAATGAGGAGCGCAAAGAGCTGGTCCGCGAGGAGATGGATGTCGCCTCGAAATGGATCCAGAATATATGGATGAATAAACCCAAAGCAAAGCGAAAAGTGATCGTGCTATATGATCCGTCATACAATGAGGGGATCATCGGAATTATTGCAGGCCACCCGGCGGAACAATATCACGTACCCGCCCTCGTGTTTACGAATACAGCGAAAGCAGGCGAGTTAAAGGGTTCCGGGCGTAACGGGGGAGTCGTGCATCTTGAAAGGCTGCTGAAATCTGTACAAGACGCGGTACTTGGCTTTGGCGGTCACTGGGGTGCGGCAGGACTATCTATAAAAGAAAACCGCTTATCAGAACTTGAAGAAAAGCTTATCCAGTCTCTTGATGGACTGGGATTTGTGCCGCCAAAGAACGATACAGTTAGCTATGACCTAGAAATCCAGCTTAAAGACATCCCGCAGGAGCTTGCGGCTCTCTCAAAATTTGCCCCCTTCGGGGAAGGGAACCAAAAGCCGGTATATCTGGTAAAAGGCTTTGAAAGTTCCCCGATTGCAGGTAAATTTAATAAATTGATGGGTCGGCACGATGAGCACATAAAATTATATGGCAAAGAAGTAAGCGCCCTGCTTTTCCACAAGTCAGATCGTTACATTGAGGAAGGAGAACCCAAGGTCATCGATGTCATTGGGTGCCTGTCACAGAATTATTACAAAGGCCGCTTCTATCCACAGATAGAAGTAGAAGACTACAGGGCCGTGACGCAGGAGAAAACAGACTTTTTCCAGCAGCTAAATGAGATTATGGTCTATTAAAGGAGGGACAACCATGGGGAAATCCTACAACCAGGTGTCAGGCGAGATCGCTGCGATCCAGAGAAAAACGATCACAATGGCCTTCTCCCCGAGATTTTCATTCGTATCCCAAAATGAGTTCCGGGAACTCGTTGAGGGGAAAATCCGGCTAAGTCTCTACGATTTTTCAAATGGGAAAGGAGACAACGCCACATACGTGTATTTTAATCTGGATCTGGCAGATTTTAAATATCTATTCCAGTGTGCGAAGCAGATGTATCTGCCACAACCTTATTTCCAGACGAAAATATACGGCAAGACAAAGGAGGTACAAGGACAGTATACTGGGATGTGTAAATCATTCCGGCTTTCCGTGACCAGGAATGAGATCCGCTCTGATCAATCCAGGAGTATGTATCCTTGGTCGATACAGATTACAAACGGTTACGGGCGTGCGAAGCCTGGTCCCGTCGAGGGGACCTTTTTTGAGGAAAAAAGTTCCTTTGTAGAGGTGGGTAAGGTTTCAATCTTGCTCACAGATATTGAATTTCTGGATAGGCTGGAGGCTCTCAATGCCTACTTAGACGAATACAGGCATTATGCGGCTTCCAAGCTTTTGGAAACAGGCGAAGCCAAGATACAGGAGCTGTATGAGCGCAGCTCTTACCAGGAGGACATAGCGCAAGGGAGCCAGCAGGCTCCTTATGAAGACAGGACTGCAAATGGGCAGCAACGCAGCGCAGCTGTTCCCGCAGCAGGCACAGGACAAACAGTACCTGCAGCAGCTCAGGCAGGAAGCAATACCCGCCAGCAGTCCTCTCAGCCAATCCTGCACGCGACTCCGATGGTCTTGACACAAGGCTTTGCCGCACTTGAAAATAACTGGTGTGTCACAAAGTGTATGATCGGCGGGAACGAGTACACCTTATTCCTGCAAAATAATCAGGTCAGCGACCTGACAGAGGCAAGAGATAGAGGTGTCGCTGTCATGGCAAATCTCTACGACTATCAGGGCCGGCTGTACTATCACAGCCTGGCAGCCACAAACTAAACCTATTGGAGCCCCGCAAATAAAAGCGGGGCTTTTCCATTGCTCAAAAAAAGAAAACGGCGAACAAATATTTCATACTACCAAAGGAAGGGAGGAATATTCAGAACCATGATCAACTACCAAAAAGAGCTAAACGCCCACCAACTGGAAGCAGTCACGACAACGGAAGGACCGCTCCTTATACTGGCCGGAGCAGGATCTGGGAAGACTAGGACATTGATTTACCGCGTTGCCTACCTGATCGAGCAGGGCGTAGTCCCAGAGAAGATCCTGCTTCTTACTTTTACAAATAAAGCTGCAAATGAGATGAAGGAAAGGGCCGCCATCATGTTGGACAGCCGGTGTGAGAGGATAACGGCATGCACGTACCATTCATTTTGTGCAAGGACCCTTCGGAAATATGCCAATCTGATCGATATGCCAAGGAATTACACGATCATTGACGAGGCAGACAATACCAGTATCATTTCCATGGCCATGGCGGAAAGAGGCTATAACCGCCTGAAGGACTTCCCTAAACCAGGGGAAGTCAACAAAATGATCAGCAAGGCCATCAACCGGCATCTCCCGATTCAACTCGTGACACACGGGAACGGTGAAAAGTATGTTCCCTATACCAAACATATCGTAGAACTTAGGAAAGCGGCGGATGAATATAAGCGGATCAACGGTCTTATGAATTATGACGACATCCTTCTTAACATGCTCAAGATCCTAAGGGATCACCCACGGATTGCCAAAGAAATATCGGCTCTTTATGAGCATATCATGGTAGATGAGTACCAGGATTCGAACTACCTCCAGGAGCAGATCGTGTTTCTTCTGAGGCGCGAAAATCGGAACCTTGCAGTCGTGGGAGATGACGCGCAGTCTATTTATGGGTTTAGGGGCAGCGATGTGAGAAATATCATTGAATTTCCATCCAGGATGCCGGGCTGCCACACGGTATTCCTCACCAGGAACTACCGTAGTAATCAGGAAATACTGGATCTTTCAAATGATATGATGGCAAAGCATGCCACGGAGGGGATCTCCAAAAATATGATCGGAACTCATAACACAAATTTGAAGCCCACTCTCGTTGTCACCAAAAACCAGTCCGAGGAAGCTACTTATGTTTTTGAAAAGATCAAAGAGGATATTGCAAAGGGGATCCCATTATCGGATATATGTGTCCTTGCGCGGAGCGCCACCCAGACCTATCTGCTGGAAAAGCTTCTTGAAACAGGGAAGATCCCGTTCACCAAGTATGGTGGCCTCAAATTTTTTGAACTGAACCACATCAAGGATGTCATTGCCTTTCTGCGGTGCATGATCAATGAACACGATGAGCTTGCCTGGTACCGGATCCTGCAGATATTTGAGGGGATTGGGAAGAAATATGCCAGAGACATAGCGGGAGACTGTAAGGTCAACGGCATGAAGGCACTCATTGACCTAAAATACTTTAAACGGAAATTTTCAAAGGACCTAGCAATCCTATATCAGTATATGATCACGGCCCGAGACCAGATCCTGAAAGAAAAGATTACAACAATCTGTGACTTTTATTATAAGACACAAAAATCAAACATTGCCAACATGCGGACCGATGAGAATAACAGAGAAACTCTATTTCAGACGCTGGACCACTGTAAAAACGTGGATTTCAAAATCTTGAAAGAAATGGCAGCAGGTTACTTGGATGAAAAGGAATTCTTAGATAACCTGTCCCTGGACCCTGGGATCGAAAAGAATAAAGATGGTGATACTGTCATCCTCTCCACCATCCATTCCGCCAAAGGTCTTGAATTCAGGAATGTCTATATCCTGGATTGCGTGGACGAGATTTGCCCTATCACTGGAAGATCTGATATAGGTACGAAAGAGGACAACGAAGAACTTCGCTGCTTTTATGTAGCTGTCACAAGGGCAAAGGAGCAGCTCTGCCTAATTGCCCCCAAAGCTGTATCCAAGTTTGGGAAACCATTGGAAGGAAGATTGTCTCATTTCCTAACAGATATCACCGAGCTGTTTGCTGGTTCAATGTTAGCCTAAGAAAATGAAAGGAGGTCCGGCGTTCAAGCCGGAAGATCAAAATGCGTAAGTTTAAATCAATCTGGAAGACCACTTCAACAAAAGCTAGAGTTGTACGCACGATTGCTTGTCTGCTCATATTAAGACTCCTCTGTGCGATCCCGACTCCGGGAGTGAACGGGGATTTCTTCTCGTATATCCTGGAAACAAATGGATCCCTTATGTTTTTGGATGCCCTGACCGGCGGCGGCTTATCCACGTTATCCGTGGTGGCGCTTTCTATCACCCCGTACATCACGGCATCCATCGTGATCCAGCTTCTGGCTGTCATTTTCCCGAAGATTAAAGAGATGCAGAAAGGCATGGAAGCTGACAAGAAAAAAATAGGTCGGATCACCATCTTGACCGGCACTGCGCTCGCATTGTTCCAGGGCCTTGCCATGTCAGCCGCATTTGGACAGATGGGCATGTTGATCGAATACAAATGGTATTGGATCCTCTGCGTGGCAGGGATCTGGACGATCGGCTCCACTTTACTTTCCATCGCAGGCAAGTTTATGACAGACAAGAGCAGATACTTTATTGGGAATGGCGTATCCCTCATTCTGGTCACGAATATCCTGTCATCCTATCCGATCGATATCATGAAAATCGTGTCACGTATCAGGATGGAAGACAAGACCTGGGTGATCATCCTCGCATCCATATTCGGGATCGTGGCAGTCATCCTGGTTTTCCTCTTTACGACCTTTATGCAGGATTGCGAGAAAGACCTGACTGTGATCTATTCCGGAAAAATCGAAGCAAACGGTTCCCAGGCCCACCACAGTCAAATCCCGATCAAGCTTTGCCCCGGCGGAGTCGTGCCCATCATTTTCGCCTCAACGATCCTGACGATCCCCGCGCTGGCAGCTGAAGCACTCACGCATTGGGAATGGCTCCAGGTCTTTGTCAGCTCCAGCTGGTTTGACAGACAGCATCCATTCTACTCGCTTGGTGTCATATTATATATCTTGTTGATATTTGGATTTTCTTATTATTATACTGATATGGTATTTAATGCAGATGAAGTGGCGGCCAATATCAAAAAAGCGGGAGGTAATATTGCGGGGATCAGGGCCGGCGCTCCTACGGCTGCGTATATCCGCCGGCAGATCCGCTTTATGATCGCATTTGGGGCCACAGCATTGTCGATCCTGGCAGTCGTCCCCCTTGTTGTCTCTGGTGTGGCAGGATTATCCAATCTGGCATTCCTGGGCACATCGGTCGTGATCACGGTCGGCGTGCTTTTGGATACCAGAAAAGCGGTAAAGGTTCAGTCTATCCCGAATACATATAAAAAGAAAGGAGGCCTTTTCCATGCGTAGACTCAAACGAATATCGTCCGAATGGAGGTCCATCTCAAAACCAAGTTTTAAAAAGACTGCAAAGGATACAGGTTTTGTGATCGTCGTGGCAGCATTGTTTTCTATCATCCTCTATGGGATAGATACGGGGATGGCTGATCTTGTCCATATGGTCCTCTGATATTCTGGCGGGCAATAATGTCCGCCAGATTTCATACTATTTACTAATAAGAAAGGAGGCGTATTTTTTGAAGAGGATTCTTTTGTTATTTTTGGTCCTTTTGACCGTTTTTTTCACAGCATGGGGCGTCAAGGCTCGTACTCCGATCAATCGCCCGTCTAGCCTGGCGGAAGAACAGGAGGTGCCTTGGTACGAGCTGAGGTATTCGGCCCCACAGGCGGACGAAGAGTGGTATCTGGATCCGGAGATCCCTCTCAACTACATCCCAGTCCCGGGAGAGGATGAGCTTTACATGGTCGTGGATGACTCCGGGAAGATCACCGGGTACAGAAAGCGTACTCTGCAGGCGGACGGATCCTGGCTCTGGCAGGACGTAAACCCGGATATTCCAGAGAACTACGAGAAGGTCGATGGGCTTGAAAATGTCTATAAGGTAACAAATGAGGATGGTTCTGTATCTTATTACCTCTACGTCCGTAACGAGGATGACACTTATTGTTTTGTTTCTGTTGACGAGAACGGTGTACCACTGGATGACGGGACTTCAGCAGACTCGATAGAAGAGAATTACATCCATGAAAACGGCAATGTATACGCTGTTTACAACGATGATAATGTCCGGATGGGGTTCCGGGAACGGGTCAAACAGTCTGACGGGAGTTATATCTGGAAGGTATGCGAGGCCCCGGCGGAAACCTCTTCAGGAATCACCGAGGGATGGGGCAGTACGGCAGAGAAAGAAACAGGCGGCGGTAACAAAGTCCTAGTGGGCAATGGAAACTCCGACCGACAGGATAATGGGGATGGGACCTATACCGTAACCGAAACATCTACGAATACTGTCACGGAAGGCGGATACACGATCACCTATCAGACTACTGTGAAAAGTACCTACGATCGGAATGGAAATCTGCTCTCCACGAAGAAGGACGGCCCTTATGAGATCAGCAGAGTCGCGGCAGGCGGCTCCACATCCGCACCGAACAAGAACAAGATCGCATCCACCTTGGACGGCGAATTGTCCCGGGTAAGCGCTTCTGTCACATTCGATGCAGCGAAAGCAAACGAAGTTCTGTCAAAACTGAATGCGGAAAGACGATCACAGGGACTTCCGGCCCTGTCAATGGACACGGGTTGCGAAGCATACAAGCTTGCCTGCATCCGGGCGGCCGACATGGCGATCTATGACCATGCGTCTTCCTCATCGCCGATGTACGGATCATTAAATGAACTGGTTTCACGTTATGGATGCCACACTTCACACGCGTCAGAGAACATATGGAAAGCATCCACAAAATCAGCCTCCGATATCCATACCAGGTTCCAGGCGAATGAAGACAGCAGGAAGGTACGAATGTCATCCGGCTATAGCGAAGTTGGCATCGCTATCGTAGAGAGGAATAACCAAACGTATATCGCCGAAATCTATCTCAAATAGCATCCAAGAAAAAGAGGAGCCACCCAATTGGCTCCTCTCTTCACATTATTATATCGCCAGAAAATTTAAAAAGTTAAAACGATCTGTTGCGGCTCATTAGCGGAAGCATTGTCCTCATCCGGCTCATAAACAGACTCATCAAAATCCATGTCATCTAATTCCTTATAGAACTCAGACACAAATTTATTCGGCCTGATAATGATGCGGGTCCGATCAACGGTCTTTTCACGTTTCTTCTCAGTAGAATATCCAACCAGGGCTTTTAGCTGCGGGCGCTGCTTCAGCGCTCGCAGGCTCCCCGCGATCCGGTTTCCCACGTCATGCGTGGATATACCCATCAATGCCCCTATTTTACTGAAGCTTAACGCTTCACAGTCCACGCCGTAATGGAGGATCAGCATTTCGCGATCTTTTGCGTCTAACTGCATAAGGGCCCTATATAAGATTTCCTTTTTCTCCTTTTCGAGCATTTCATCCTCCGGAGACTTCGCCTTCATCGCAACTTCGTTGTCTTCCATGGTGTCGAATGATTTTTCGTTGGTAGCATTGATCCGTTTCAGTGCTTCCTCAACCTGCTGGATCGTAAGCCCGGAAAGGAGAGCGATATTTGCAAGGCTTGGCTCCTTCTGGGCCAGTTCCAGGTTCTTAAGTGCAGATTTTACTTTGTTCATGTTCTGCGAAAAATAAGCGCTGGACTTGTTCGACACGCGGTTGCAGTATTCACTCAGTGCGTGGATCACAGGGTACGTAAAATACGTTGTGTTTGTAGACTTTTCTGGATCATAGTTGCCCATCGTCTCCAGTATGGCGACCACTCCTTCCTGAAACATGTCACTGTAATGTTCGGCCATGAATTCACAAAAATGCCTCTTGATAAGCATCCCGATGAACCCTTCATTTTCTTTGATCATCTCATCGATCGCCCATCTGCGGTCTCCATGATGATAAGCCTCCATGATCCTCGTCATTTTTTCTTTGTTCTCGTAATTCTTAACTCCTTTTGTCTTGTTCTCCTTTTTCGCCATTTCCATGCTCCTTCCCTGATAAAATGCTGCCGAGTTGCTCGGCTTCCCGATATGTTACATATCCATCCATTTTAGCCGTAACAAGAAGGAGCCTGCGGTCACAACCTTTCATCGCCTCGATATATTCCAAGATCGTAGCTGCGATAGCAGGGTTTTTGATGGTATAGCGTGTGCGAAGACGCCAGACCGTATAGATTTCCACGGCACTGTCATCCGTCGCTGGATCCACATGGTAAAGAAGCTCCCTGACTATACTTCGATAAAGATCATCGATTGTTGTTCCCATATTCTCCCTCCATTATGCTTTTCATCCGCAAGCCGGCTTTAATAACGTCGGTCAGCGCAGATTTCTCTAAATGGATATCCTTTGAAACAATAGCCTGTTCCATTCCGGTATATCAGGTGATTCGCAGGATTTTTAAGATGAGAAAAGTGTAACATGACAACGAACATATGTCCAATTTCGTAGTTTTTTACACTATCTTTTTCTGTCACACCGTAACTCAAAAACCGCGTAATTCCGGCGTTTCATGACCCTGTTAGAATTGTCAGAATTCCGGTCAAATAATCTATCGTTTCCAGGATAGTAATAGTATGAAATTTTATCAGCGTTTTAAGCGAATAGATATGTTATTTCGCTAAATTAAATACTCGATACCTTCTCGCATACTATTATTAGTTCGGAAATGGAGGGACATCAAATTGATAAATATAATAAACGGTTACTGTATACGTGGAACAACTGATCTCCAGCTTGTGGAGATGGAATTAAACAAGACCCGTAAGAAGCTCAAAGAAATATCGGACAGGCAATACCATCTGCTTTTGGGTGAAGAGGCAGCCTTCCTGTATGACTGCGTAGCCTTAAACTATATTAATCAAAAAGAAGGAGAACGCATATTGGATGCCGCTATCGGAAATGTAAAAGCTCGCATCCAGCGGGCTATGGATAGCGGGACAGCGAATAAATATAATCTTGGCGTATTCGTCCATATCATGACCTTTGAAAACGACACATATCTGAAACTGATATGTCCGAATGAACACTTGCTCAAGGCTTTTGGACATCTTGCTCCGTATTCCTTGAGCGAGTCAGAATGCAATGATCAGCATAATAAAAAGAACATCCTATGGCAGAAGCTTCATGCTCTGTATGCCTCCTACACACCAATCGCACTCAACATGACTTACCTACCGGAACCGGACACAGATAAGCTAGTCTTCCCTTCCAAAAGCGAACGGATTGATAAAATGGCAAGGCATTCCCTTTTAAACCGTTATCTGTCCGTATTAGCAGGTAGCAGTCAGATCCCGCCGTTCAGGCTTCATGAATGCTTGGACCAGGCATATGAGATGCTGATGACAGAAGAGGGCAAAGCGGAACTGAAAGAAAGGAAGGATAAGCTTGAGCGGATCATAACCTCTGAGCTGAATAAAGACTTGTTTTGATGCATATTGTGCAAAAACATAAAGTTTCCGCCCTCCCTTACATTCTATTCAAAAAGGAAGGAGGAAATCCATGCGATTACATAAAAATGAGGAAGATATGGTGATCAATGGTTATGTGGAGCAAGAGACAGTAGGCAGATATCCGTTTGCGATAAAACGAGTCTTTGAAATTCCATACTACTTCTATGAAGGGGACATTTATTTCCGTTTGTGGGACATCGCAACACTCATTGATATCAGGCATTCAAACCGTATTGTTGAGCTGATCAAACGGAATGTCAAGAAAAAGGATCTACTTTCAGGAGCAGCGACTAAATCTTTCCGTGATGAGTCCGATACGGAAAACACCACCTTCATAGCAGGGTTCACGATCCTGCATATCCTTAAGTCTCAAAAGAAATGGGAAAACGAAGTTATCGTGGGGGAAATAAAAAGAGAAATCAGTCAATTATGCAAAAGGAGAACCAGACATGACTAGAAATGGAACATGGACACCCACCATCCAGCTTAATATTTTTAACTGCAAAAACACCTCATGTGACCATAATGGCGTTGAGATCATCATTACACACAGCAGATCTATAGAACCTGCCGAGGTGCCCGTAACCACATGGTATGACCGTATGCTGCATGATCTACTTCATGCTTAACGAATGGAGATGAGGATATGGTAGACAGATGTGTATGTTGCGGCACTATAATCCCTGAGGGGAGTATGGTATGCCAAATATGTAAAGAAGATAGAGGTAAGGATCCTGTACAAGACAAACCCACCCAGAAAATCGCGAGAAATCCATCTAAAAAGTGGACGATTTTTGGGAAACGGATGTCTCGATCCTGTTATCTATCCGGTTAAAAAGGCCTTTATCTGGCCTTTTTTATTTATCCTCCGGTTCTCCACACTATCCCTAAAGACATGAACAGAAGAGCAGGAGATAAAGTGAATAGGAGGATAGCAATGAAAAATGATAAGATTCTAAAAAACGACTTTCTGGATGATAATTTCCAGATTACAAGGAACAGGGAGCCCGGCCTTCGCTCCTTGATACAGGAGGTAACAGATCGGACTATTTTTGAGGAGATTGCCCCCTCAAGGCTGGAGGTATATTCTCTTTTAGACAAATCTCTCGGCAATGGCTTTGAGATCATCAAGATCATACCAGACTTTGCAAACATCTGGATGCTTACACCTCAGAATATGGAGCAGGTCTATTTTAAGCCCGGCAACCATAATATAGGTCGTATTTCAAAGAACAAATTCCGTAAGATGGGCATGACAGAGACACAGATCACCGAGATTGAAAAAGCGGGCTACTTTTTCCAGTACACAAAAGATAACGGAAAAAAGACGATCATCATCCCTTACAAAGGATTGTTGTCTGAGCTGTGTAGAAAATTAGGAGTCGGGAAGCTCGTGGATGGAATTTGCCCGCTCCGGGATATCTTCCTGGCATCACTCATGAAAAACGCCGACAATTTTATCCTGGTCCAAAGGAAGGGATCATCTTATACAAAAGCTTTCACCTGCTTCAGCAGCAATACAGAGCATACGGACCAGTCCGTGATCTTTGATCTCAAGGATAAACTGGCTGAATTTGGGCTGATTACGATCCGGCATTTCAAACTAACACACGCCAAGACTACGATTGATTATGCTTTCAATGATATGAGCACAAGGATACTGAACACCAAAATAACACCCGGTGTAAGATTATGTCTCTCCGATATCGGGGATTCTTCATTTACTTTGCAAAACACCTTGTATGTCAACGGCGGAGCTGCCTTATTTACAGAAGCAGTTGCAAAGAGAAACCGCAGTATTGTTAATGTGGAAGAAATCATCAAAAAGTATAAAAAAGAAGTATACCCAAAGCTTTCCGAGCAGATGAAATTTCTTACAGGCCTATGTGAAAAGCATGTCAGTGACCTGGACAGCAAAATCGAACGTCTGATGAAAATCACAGGAATGAAACAGGTCATGGGTCGCAATAATTATCGCCACTTCTCTGATAATTTGATGCCGGAAATCCCGAACAAAGGAACAGCTGTTGAGGCCGCAATCTGGATTTTGAAACTGCCGGGACTCACCAGACCTCATTATAAGGATTATATAAATGAACAAATTTCCGTCTGTGCAGGCAAAATATTTAGCAAAGAAGGGAAAAGAGTCTTCTAGTTCTTCTATTCATGTTAGGGCAGGTCACACCTGTCCTTCTTTTTGTGCAAAAAACGCATTCGCTCCGACCAACTTCCAATCTATCTTAAAGAGAACATAAGGAGGAAAACTTGTATGTATCGAGCAAGAAGCGACAGAAACCGGAATGCCTGCATCAAACTCTTTGAAGAAATGGCAGGAATACCGTTTTATATCATAGACACCGAAACTACGGGTCTGGATCCCCTAAGGGATCATATCATCGAATTTGCAGCTATCAAATGCCAGATCAGCGATGGCACAGCAAAAGAGGTAGAGCGGATCGACATCTTCATCCGTCCACCGTTCGATATGGATGAGAAAGTCGTGGCGATCCATGGGATCACGAATGAGTCGCTTAAGGACCAGCCCGAAGAAAACGAAGTGATCGGACTGATCCAGCGTTTCATCGGGGAGAGACCAATACTGATCGGACACAATGTAGAATTTGATATAAAAATGCTCCTAGGCATGTTCTGGAGATGCAGGATCCCGCTTTCGCCTGCTGCCGGACTTGACACACTTGAATTCGCTAGAGATCTCCTCACCCAAAAAGAGGTGGATGACTATAAGCTCGGCACGCTAGTAAAACTGTTTGGACTGGATGCAGGGCTTAAGTTCCATCGGGCCATTGATGATGTCGTGGCAACCATGAGGCTTCTGAACTGTCTTTACATGGAATATAAAAAGAGGCCCGGGAAGGGCACGGTTGAAAAGATCCACGTAAACTACATGTGGTTTTGGAGCGGATTTAATAAAAATCAGATAGGTATTTATTTAGACACATCGGTTGGAAGGATCTATTACAGCACCGTGAACAAGTGTTGGATGTCATCCACGGTCAACCTGGGGGAAGTAGACATAGATGAAATGGAACGGTATATCCTCTATCAGACGGGGATCACAAATATGAGGGAATTCGGACGGCTTACAGAGAAAAAATTTGAAGAAATGAAAAAGAGAAGAAAAGCGCAGGGCTACCGCATATGATCTTCTTCCTCCTGTTTTCCCTGACCGTGGCATCCATCCTGGACATCAAGGGCCGCCCTATCCCTCTATGGATCAGCATCCCGCCGCTCTTAGCCGAGTTAAGTTTCCTGATCCTTGCTCGAAGCTGGCAATTTTTGCTCTATCGGCTCGGGGGCATGACCATCCTTTTTCTTTTGTTGCTTGCCTGTGCCATGATCGGGCATTTGGGCGGCGCAGATGTTATATATGGAGCCTCTTTCGGGTTATACCTTGGTCTATCGGGATTTTATGCCGTACTTGCAGCGCTGCTTTTCAGCCTTCCTTATACGGCATATATGAAGTACCGCAGAAATGAAAAGCCCTACCCATTCCTGCCTTATATGCTTGCCGGGCTTTTAGTCACACTATCCGTGAATACATTTTTATAATCTGCAGAAAGGGGTGACCACAATAATGCTGGTAAACTCATGGAAAAACGTCACACTCATATGTGGAAATCACGGGAATGACCACACACACGATATGCAGCTTAAAGAAGGGCCACATTCTTTATTCTATGCGTGCCCCGAATATAAGTCCATTTTTGGCACCGATCATTCCGGGAAGTCTTGCAACAACCGACTCACCCTTGTTGATTTTGAAAAAATGCTCGGTTTCCTGGAGGAAAAGGGTTTAGGAGATGGTTTTTGTGAAACGGACCTGACTGGTTTTCATTGGAAGAAAAATGGTGTCGAGTATACCGTTTTAGAACATAAAAATGGACATTTTACCGTTAAAATGCTCAACCGTAAAGCAATCAATAAATAATTTTGTTTAGCCATATCAATATCAGAACATAATACTATTAGCCGCAAAAAGGATGGTGACTTTTATGACAGGTGACAAAAAGGTATTGCTACTATTATTAAACAACGAATTATATCAAAGTGGGATCATAAGTGAAGAACAATATAAAAAAGTATTGATGGAAATAAATAGAACCTGTAAAAATCCAATTGCAAAATCAAAACAGGCAGGGCTATAATATTATTGCTTATAGCCTTACTTACATTATAGGAGGATAGATATGGATGTATTTAAGGCTCGCCAGGAACTTAGGACCTGCAATTTAAAGGATCTTACACTTCGGGTCGTATATTATGACAGAGTAAGCCTTGACAAGGAAGCGCAGAAGTCATCCCTGGTAAATCAGGATTATTACAATCAGAATTTCATCAAAGCAAACTCCAAGTGGCGACTCATAGGACGATATGTGGATGATGCCTACTCCGGATTAAGTGCTGAAAAGCGTCCAGGCTTTTCTGAAATGATCGCCGATGCAAAAAAGGGGAAATTCGATCTGATCATCACAAAGGAAGTATCAAGATTCGCACGAAACACGCTGGATAGCATTGCTTATTCAAGGAAACTATTAGAGTATGGTGTTGGGATCATGTTCACTAATAACAATCTATGTACTTTGACAGAGGATAGCGAATTTTTACTCACACTGATGTCAGGGCAGGCCCAAGAAGAGTCCAGAAGGATTTCCAACAGAGTAAAATTCGGCCAAGCACAGTCTATTAAACGCGGCCATGTTTTGGGAACGGATAACATGTATGGATACACAAAAAAAGATTGTATCCTCACAATCGAGCCAAAAGGTGCCAAAATGGTCTACTACATTTTTTCTGAATATGCCACTGGCACTACAAGCACAAATAGGCTTGCGGAGGATCTATACAATAAAGGGTATCGTAACCGATACGGTAAAAAAATAAATAGCCGTACAATCTCCAATATAATCCGTAATCCGAAATATAAAGGATACTTCTGCGGCGGAAAGGTTACGATTGAAGACATGTTTTCAAAAAAGCAGAGATTTATACCAGAAGACGAATGGACCATGTTTAAAGATGAAACCGGCTCGATCGTCCCTGCCATCGTTCCAGAAGAAATGTGGGACACTGCTAACAGGATCATGGAAAAAAGAGTAGCTAAACTTTTTTCTGGCGACAGAAAGACTTCTTATAAAAAAGATAACTTTTTTACTGGAAAAATCATCTGTGCGAATTGTGGACAGACATACTGGATGCGTGCCAGAGGAAAAGGGGAAAATCGGAACGACCTGACGTGGGAGTGCTGTACAAGGAAACGCCAAGGAAAGGATGCATGCGACTCATTTGGCATAAAACAGTCAGAGCTCCTAGAAATCATTACAAACATCATTCAAATACATTTAGGAAATTATAATGATGTAGTTGAGGATTATCTGGATTTGTTAAAATCCGCATTAGGCCATTCGAAAGAATTAAAAAAAGAGGAGAGTATAAAAAAGGCAATAGCAGATATCGAGACGAAACGGGGCAAACTACTGGATCATAGTTTATCAGGACGCATTTCTGACGAGGACTTTTTAAAGAAAGACCAGGAGCTAAAAAGTGTGAAAATGGAACTTGAAGCAGAACTTTCTCCCAAAAGATTGACCGCTGAAGAACAGTACCGGGGTATTGCCACAAAAATCCATCAACATGTGAATGAAATCAAATCCGTTCAACCTAACAACATCGATCAAAAGGTGATAGACACTCTTTTCGACCGAATATATGCAAAAAAAATAGATGAAGGGAAAATGCATTTAACATTCATAATGAATATAGGTGCAGATATAGAGGAGGTCTACAATCGCAATAAATTGAAAAAAGGCCCCTCTGATGAACGACCAAAGAGTATGTGTCGTTCAGATACTATTGTAAAAAAGATGATCGAACAGCAGGAGAGACAGATGGCCGGAAAATAGGCTGAAAACCGCCCTAGAATGCGCAGCTGAAATAAAGTGTATAAATACCTGCGAAAATTCCGAAACATCAAAACAAAAAGTGCCTGGCAGATTGAAATAATATCTGTCGGGTGCTTTTTGTTTATTTCTGTTGACACAATTACACACCAGTTAGTATAATTTGGGACGTAATACCTTTTAAAAGTATTACGTCCCAAATGAACAAAAAGGATGTGATTTCATGCGTGTGATCGCCGGAACCGCGCGGAGCCTGCAGCTGAAAACGCTGGACGGGCTTGACACCCGCCCCACAACGGACCGTATAAAGGAAACGCTTTTCAATATGCTGGCCCCCTATCTCTATGACTGTATTTTTCTGGATCTTTTTGCCGGCAGCGGCGGGATCGGGATCGAGGCCCTGAGCCGGGGAGCCATGGAGGCTGTCTTTGTGGAGAAGAATCCAAAAGCCATGGCCTGCATAAAGGACAATCTGAAACATACTCACCTGGAGCGGAAAGCTCTCACCATCTCCTCCGATGTGATGACAGCCCTCTACCGGCTGGAGGGGGAGAAACAGTTTGACTACATTTTTATGGATCCCCCCTACAACCAGGAGCTGGAAAAGCAGGTGCTCACCTATCTGGCTGAGTCCGATCTTCTGGCGCACCAGGGCGTGATCATCGTGGAGGCCGCAAAGGATACTTCCTTCGACTATCTGGATGAGCTGGGATTTCAAATCATAAAAGAGAAAGTCTACAAGACGAATAAGCACGTCTTTATAGAGCCCTCGGGGAGGAAAGAAATATGTTAAGAGCGGTTTACCCGGGCAGTTTTGACCCGGTCACATTCGGACATCTGGACATCATTACACGATCCGCAAAACTGGTGGATGAATTAATCGTCGGAGTATTGGTAAATAACGCAAAAAGTCCGTTGTTTTCCGTAGAAGAACGTGTTAAAATACTAGAGAAAACAGTGGAAAATCTTCCAAATGTAAAAGTCATTCCATTTGAGGGACTGCTGGTAGAATTTGTGAGAAAAATGGAAGCGCAGATGGTGGTGAGAGGACTTCGTGCCATCACAGATTTTGAGTACGAGCTTCAGATGGCCCAGACCAATCACAAGCTGGAGCCGGATCTGGAGACGATCTTTCTGACCACCGGCCTGGAGTATTCTTATCTGAGCTCCAGCACAGTAAAGGAAGTAGCCGCTTTCGGGGGAGACATCTCACAGTTTGTACCTGATATCGTAATAGAGCGGATGCAGGAAAAAATGGATAAAAAAGGAGAGTGTAAATTATGAGCAGCCGTATTGAACAGATTATCGAAGAGATCGAGGAGTACATCGACAGTTGTAAATTTCAGCCTCTGTCCACCACAAAGATCATTGTGAACAAGGATCAGATAGACGAGCTTCTCCGTGAACTCCGTATGAAGACACCGGATGAGATCAAGCGCTATCAGAAGATCATTGCAAATAAAGACGCCATTCTGGCTGATGCGCAGGCCAAGGCAGACAGCATGCTCCAGGAGGCACAGATCCAGACATCTGAGCTGGTCAGCGAGCACGAGATCATGCAGCAGGCCTATGCCCAGGCAAATGAGATCGTGACAGCCGCCACAGAGCAGGCACAGCAGATCCTGGACAACGCCACCAACGATGCCAACGACATCCGCATCGGGGCTATGCAGTACACAGATGACCTCCTTGCCAACGCGGAGAGCATCATCGGCCACACGCTGGACAGCTACACGACAAAATATGACGGCCTTGTCAACTCCCTCCAGGAGTGCTACGACATGGTACGCAACAACCGCTCCGAGCTGGAGATCCCGGATCAGTCCGCAAGAGGGCTGGAAGCCGAGTACGGAACACCGGAGGAGCCGGTAGAGGCCTATGAGGAAGACAGCATCGAGCTGGAGTAAGAAATCCTGCCTCGTATACTCCTGTCAGAACATACACAGATAGAGGATGCACATACAGCTGGTCACCACTGCGGTGACCAGCTTTTCTATGAGATAGACGGATATTTTCAGGCCAGTGCCCTGGATCATACTGTAGGTCTGTGCAGACGCGCAGAATCCGCCAAAAGATGTAAGAGCCATGATCAGCACCCACCGCACCGGGAAGGCCGCCTCCAGCCCGGAGAGCATAGGAATGCCGGCTGTGATCTCCAAAAATGAAAAGAGACACACGGATGCAGTCCCTCCGGTTCCCGGGAGCAGAAAGGCCAGCTCTGTGCAGACAGAAAAGAGCATAATATACCCTCCCACACGGGTGATGGAATCAAAACTGTCCATGATACAGCGATCCAGTACATCAAAGGAAAAAAAGGTGCGTCTCCCTCCGATAGGACTCTTAAATCTTCCGGCAGCGTCCAGGCTGTCACCGTATTTTTTTCGGAGGATCCTGTAAAAAAACTGGCTGCACACAACCGGAGACAGAAAGAGAATGGCCACAGACGGGACAAAGTAGGCAGTCCTTTCAATATTCTGCATCACCACGTAGCTTACAATAAACATGGGACTTGTATTGTTGCAAAAAGACAGCAGATACCCTGCCTCATCCCTGCAGATCTTTCCCTCCTTCAAGAGATCTGCCGTCACCTTTGCCCCCATGGGATATCCGCAGAGAAATCCGGAGAGGACCGCAAAAGCCCCGCACCCCGACACCTTCAGCACCCGCCCCAGCACACCGCCTGCCAGGCGGGAAATATAGTGCACTGCACTTGTGCGCACCATCAGATTGGCAGCGATCATAAAGGGGAGAAGGGTGGGAAGGACAGTGCGGAACCAGAGCAGGATCCCCTGGCTTGCCCCCGCAAACACAGGCCCCGGAAAGAGAAGCATGACAAAGAAAAAGAAGATGACTGCCAGTGTGAAGAGGCGGCGTTTCATGGGATGGCACCTCCGGTGCGTAAAAGAAGATCTGGTTTATTTTATGGTGTGGCTTGCATTTTTATGTATTCCGTGACACAATAGAGGAAGACAATCATATAAGACAAAGGAGAGTAATACAATGGCAGTACTTGACAATCTGGAACCAAAAGCAGTTTTTCACTTTTTTGAGGAGCTGTGCAGCATCCCCCACGGGACATTTGACACGAAGCGGATCAGCGATTACTGTGTTCGCTTTGCCGAAGAGCGGGGACTGGAGGTTATCCAGGATGAAGCAAATAATGTGATCATCAGAAAGAACGGAACAGAGGGCTACGAGACAAGTGAGCCTGTGATCATCCAGGGACATCTGGATATGGTCTGCGAGAAGACAGAAGATTCCGATCACGATTTTAAAAAGGATGGGCTTGACCTGTATATTGAGGATGGTTTCGTCAAAGCAAAAAACACTTCCCTGGGAGGAGACGACGGGATTGCTATCGCCATGGCTCTGGCTATTCTGGACAGCAAGGACATTCCTCATCCGCCTCTGGAAGCTCTGTTTACCACAGATGAAGAGACCGGCATGGGCGGTGCTATGGCTGTGGATCTGAGTGTCTTAAAAGGAACAAAACTGATCAATATCGACTCAGAGGAAGAAGGATACCTCACTTGCGGATGCGCAGGAGGGATCACCTGCCGCACCTCATTTGCCCTTAACCGGCAGACCAGCCGCGGACTCTCCCTGGTGATCCGCATTTCCGGCCTGAGAGGCGGACATTCCGGAGCAGAGATCCATATGCAGAAGGGAAATGCCCTGAAGCTCATGGGACAGCTTCTCCATCAGCTGAACCAGGAGACTGGCCTTCAGCTTGTGAGCCTGTCAGGCGGAAGTAAAGAGAATGTCATCGCCATGGACTGCACTGCCTCTGTCCTGGCACCTGCAGGCAGCCTGGAGAAGATAGAGAAAGCTGCACAGGCAATGAAGGAGACATGGGATGTAGAATTTATGGGAGAAGAGCCCGGCCTTAAAGTGACGGTGGAAGAAGCAGGGGAGAAGGAGCTGGAGGCTGCTGCACCGGAGCGGACCACACAGGTCATTGACTATCTCTATCTCATGCCCAACGGCACACAGGATTACAGCCGCGGACTTGCAGGGCTGGTAGAGACTTCTCTCAATCCCGGTGTCATGTCCGTGAAAGACGATGTCCTCACTATATGTACCCTTGTCAGAAGCTCAGTAGACAGCAAGAAGGAGGCACTGCAGGAAAGACTGCGCACTCTTGCAGCTCTCTTCGATGCTGATTTTACAGCAGACAGCGACTATCCGGGCTGGATGTACAAAGAGCACTCACCTCTTCGCGAGATTATGGTAGATACCTACAAAGAGATGTACGGCGAGGATCCAAAAGTCATCACCATCCATGCCGGTCTGGAGTGCGGCCTGTTCCTTGGCAAGCGTCCTGATCTGGACTGCGTATCCTTTGGCCCGGACATTCTGGATGTGCACTCTGTCCGCGAGAAACTGGATATCGCCTCCACAGAGAGATGCTACGACTATCTGAAGGCCGTTCTTGCCAAATGCAGATAGTACACGACTAAAATACCTGTAGTCATTCATATAGTAATACAAAAAGGAGTTTTGCATTGAGACAAATAAAAGCCGGAAGGCTGCTCCTTCTTGTATTACTATTTTCTTTTTTCTGTGTTCTCGGGATCGGATGTCTTATGGAGAAAGGGCGACAGAACACGCTGGCCTTAAGAACCATCTCATCTGCCTCCTATCGAAAGGACTTTTTCTCCCCCGGCATGCGCAAGGACCAGACCCTTCTCTCCCGGGAGTGCAGAACATTCCTTAAGCAGGTGGAAGAGGACAGCATCTATTTCCCTGTACCTGCGTCCTCCCTGGATCCTTCTCTCACCGTGTCCTACGTAGATTCCTGGATGTACGAGAGAAACTACAAGGAAGGGAACAGCCATGAGGGCACAGATATCATAGCCGCCAGGAACGAGAGGGGAATCTACCCGGTCGTCAGCATATCTGACGGGACCATCACCAATCTGGGATGGCTGGAGCTGGGCGGGTGGAGGATCGGCATCACTTCTCCCCAGGGCGTCTACTATTACTATGCACACCTGGACTCCTACACGGATATCCGTGAGGGGGATACAGTGAAGGCAGGACAGCTGCTGGGATTTATGGGAGATTCTGGCTATGGGCCGGAGGGAACCAAAGGTGAGTTTGATGTTCACCTCCACCTTGGCATTTACTCCTGGGGGACAGGGGAGGAGATCAGTGTAAATCCCTACTATCTGCTGCGATCGCTGGAGGAGCACCGGCTGAAATACCAATATTCTTAGCTGGTGTAATCTGCCCATCTGTGTTATACTTTATCAGATGACTACAAGATAAAAACGGAGGAAAAAGATGAAACTCCCATCTGAGTTTGAAGAGAAAATGAAACGCCTTCTGGACGACGAATTCCCATCATATATAGCCTGTTACGAGGAACCCAGGTATTACGGGCTCAGGGTCAACACAAAGAAAATATCTGTGGAAGACTTTCGCAGGATCTGTCCTTTTAAGATCCGGGAAGTTCCCTGGATTGAAAATGGTTTTTACTATAATGGGGAGGAAGTATCCCCTGCCAGGCACCCCTATTATTTTGCAGGCCTCTACTATCTGCAGGAGCCCAGCGCCATGACACCGGCAAGCAGGCTTCCTGTGGAACCCGGCGACAGAGTGCTGGATCTGTGCGCCGCCCCCGGCGGCAAGGCAACAGAGCTGGGGGCAAAGCTGGGTGGGAGAGGACTTCTTGCCGCCAACGACATCAGCAGCTCCAGAGCCAAGGGTCTCTTAAAGAACATCGAACTTTTCGGTATAGGAAATGTTCTTATATCCAGCGAAGAACCCGGACGCCTGGCAGAGTTCTTCCCCTCGTTCTTTGACAAGATCCTCATTGATGCTCCCTGCTCCGGGGAGGGCATGTTCCGCAAAGACCGGAAGATGGTAAAGGCCTGGGAAGAACACGGTCCCGCCTTTTTTTCAAAGATACAGAAAAATATCATCCTGCAGGCGGCCTCCATGCTGAAGGAGGGAGGCATGATGCTCTATTCCACCTGCACGTTTGACCCGTCGGAAAACGAGGAGGTCATTGCCCACCTTTTAAGAGAGCGGCCGGAATTCCATGTCTGCCCCATAGATCCCTACCAGGGCTTTGCTCCCGGCAGGCCGGATCTGGTCCAGAACGGAGATCTCTCCCTGGCTGATACGGTCCGCATCTTCCCCCACAGGATGCACGGGGAGGGGCATTTCCTGGCCCTGCTCCAAAAGGGAGAGCAGGTATCCGGGCCGGAAATAAAGGAGCCTTTGAAGCGGAGAAACCGAAAGCTGCCTGAGGAACTGGAAAAGTTTTTAGAGAAACTTAAGATAGATTTAAGCCCGTCCAGACTGGATATTCACGGCGAAAGGGTTTATTATATGCCCGAAGGACTTTCTGATATCCGGGGGATCCGTTTCCTTCGGACAGGACTTCTCCTGGGCGAGATTAAGAAAAACCGTTTCGAGCCCAGTCAGGCTCTGGCAATGGCACTCAAAGCAGAAGAATTTGACCAGGTCATCAGCCTGCCCTGCAGTGATGAGCGGGTGGTCCGCTATCTGAAAGGTGAGACCCTGGACGTGGAAGATCTGGTCTCCCCGTCGCAGAAGGGCTGGCATCTCTTCTGTGTGGACGGGTATCCTCTCGGCTGGGGTAAACTGGCCGGCGGAACTCTAAAGAACAAATATCTGCCAGGCTGGAGATGGCAGTCCGTATGATGAGATTAGATAAATACCTGGCCGACATGGGTGAGGGTACCCGCCAGGAAGTAAAAAAATATATCCGCAGAGGCTCTGTCACCGTCAACGGTGAGCTGGTCCGCTCCCCGGAGCGCAAGGTGGATGAAAGAGACCAGATCTGCCTGGATGGGAGAGAGGTCTCCTACGCGGCGGAAGAGTATTTCATGCTCAACAAGCCGGCTGGGGTTGTATCCGCCACGGAAGACAAAAGAGACCGGACCGTCCTGGACCTGATCCGGGAAAAGAAGAGAAAAGATCTCTTTCCGGTAGGGCGCCTCGACAAAGATACAGAGGGACTCCTTCTGATCACCAATGACGGCGCTTTATCCCACAGACTTCTGTCTCCGAGACACCATGTGGACAAGACCTACTACGTGGAGGTGCAGGGTCATGTGACGGAGGAAACCAGGGCAGCCTTCCAGAGAGGGGTCAATATCGGCACTGAGGAGGAACCCTTGGTCACTATGCCCGCCAGGCTGGAGATACTTGAGGCAGGACAGTCTCTGTCCCGGGCGCGCCTTACCATACGGGAGGGAAAATTCCACCAGGTGAAGCGGATGTTCCTTTCCCTGGGGATGGAGGTAAGCTATCTGAAGCGGGAGTCCATGGGCTCGCTGCGGCTGGATGACAGCCTTGCCCCGGGCGAGTACCGCCCTCTCACTGAACATGAGATCAAGAGGTTAAAAGAAGAATGAAACAGGGATTTTTACCGATTTGCAGAAAAGAGATGGAGGACAGAGGATGGAGCCAGCCGGATTTCGTCTATGTGTCCGGGGACGCCTACGTGGATCACCCCTCCTTTGGCCATGCCATCATCACAAGACTTTTAGAGTCCCTTGGATATAAAGTGTGCATCCTGGCTCAGCCGGACTGGCGGAAGCGGGAGAGTATCATGGAGTTCGGGGAGCCACGGCTGGCTTTTCTAGTGTCAGCGGGGAACATGGACTCCATGGTCAACCACTACACAGTGGCAAAGAGAAAGCGCCGTACAGACGCTTTCTCTCCAGGCGGCGTCATGGGAAAACGCCCGGACTACGCTGTCGTAGTGTACTGTAATCTGATCCGGCAGGTGTACAAACACACGCCGGTCATCATCGGGGGCATTGAAGCCAGCCTGCGCCGTCTCGCCCACTATGACTACTGGTCCGACACATTGAAGCGGTCCATTCTGCTGGACTCAGGAGCAGATCTTATTTCCTACGGAATGGGTGAGCGGTCCATCGCAGCCATTGCAGAAGCGCTGGATGCCGGTCTCTCCATCCGGGATCTCACCTATATCGATGGGACTGTGTGCAAGGTGCGGGATCTGTCCAGTGTCTACGATCCTGTGATCCTGCCTTCCTACGAAGATCTGAAAAGAGACAGGATAAACTACGCCAAAAGCTTTTATACCCAGTACTGCAACACAGATCCTTTTTCCGGCAGGAGGCTGGTAGAACCCTATTCCGATCACTGCTTTGTGGTCCAGAATCCGCCATCCAAACCTCTCAGCCAGGAGGAGATGGACCAGGTATACAGCTATCCATACATGCGTACCTGGCATCCGTCCTACCAGGAGGCAGGGGGAATCCCCGCCATCCAGGAAGTCAAGTTCTCCCTTGTCAGTAACAGGGGATGCTTTGGAGGCTGCAGTTTCTGTGCGCTGACATTCCACCAGGGTCGTATCCTCCAGACGAGGAGCCACGAGTCCCTGCTTTCAGAGGCACGGCAGATGACACAGGATCAGGATTTCAAAGGATACATCCACGATGTAGGAGGCCCCACCGCCAATTTCCGGCAGCCCTCCTGCAAAAAACAGCTGACAGAAGGCGTATGCAGCAGAAGGCAGTGCCTTTTTCCAAAACCCTGTAAAAATATGGAAGTCAGTCATAAAGACTACGTAAAATTATTACGGAAACTAAGAGAAGTGCCTGGTGTCAAGAAAGTGTTCATACGCTCCGGCATCCGCTTTGACTATGTGATGGCTGACAGAGATGACACTTTCTTAAGGGAGCTGTGCATGTACCATGTGAGCGGACAGCTGAAGGTGGCGCCGGAGCACATAGCAGATCCTGTACTTCAGAAAATGGGAAAACCGGAAAACAGTGTCTACCAGTCTTTTGTTCAGAAATACGAGAAGATCAACCGACAGCTCGGGAAAAAGCAGTACCTTGTCCCTTACCTGATGTCCTCCCATCCCGGCTCCACGCTGAAGGAGGCCATCGCCCTGGCAGAGTACCTGCGGGATCTGGGCGTGATGCCGGAGCAGGTCCAGGATTTTTATCCCACCCCCTCCACCATTTCCACCTGCATGTACTATACAGAAGTAGATCCCAGGAATATGGAAAAAGTCTATGTGCCGAAAAATCCGCATGAAAAGGCTATGCAGCGGGCTCTGATCCAGTTCCGGGATCCGAAGAATTATGACCTGGTCCTGGAGGCCCTGAAGCGTGAGGGGCGGATGGACCTGGTAGGATTTGACAGAAAATGTCTGATCCGGCCCAGGAAGCCAAAAGAGAAGGAGAGCGGCATTGTCCAGAAAAAACCGCGCAAAAATCCGTCCGCATCTGGTCCAGCGGAGAGAGGGGCCAGAAAAAGCGGAAAGAAAAAGACAATCCGCAATATACATAAAAAGAAAGCCTGACAGCCAGGGAAAGTTGTAACACGCAGACAAGTATAGATAATTGATAAAGAAGGGATTTATATGAAAACAGCGATTGTTACTGGCGCTTCCTCCGGACTTGGAAGGGAGTTTGCCAGACAGATACCGAAGTTCTACCGGAATCTGGATGAGATATGGCTCATCGCCCGCAGCAGCGACAAGCTGGAACAGCTCAGAGAAGAGCTGACACGGGAGAGCGGCATCTACTGCCGCATCTACGACAGCGATCTCACCAGGGATTACATCTACTACCATCTTCAGCGGGACCTGGAGGCACTGAAGCCGGATATCCGCATGCTGGTCAACAGTGCCGGGACCGGGTGCAATGCCCCGGTCTCCCAGTCAGACACCGATACCCTGACAGGGATGATCCAGCTGAACTGTGTGGCCCTGACCCATCTGACCAGCCTTTGCCTCCCCTATATGAACAGGGGAAGCCGCATCGTCAATATGGCCTCCGCTGCCGCATTTGCACCCCAGCCCGGGGCAGCGGTGTACGGAGCCACAAAATCCTACGTGCTCAGCTTCAGCAGAGCCCTGGGGCGCGAGCTGGCTGACAAAATGATCTTTGTCACTGCCGTGTGCCCCGGACCTGTGGAGACAGCTTTCTTCCGGACAGCCGGAGATCCGGCAGGCGGAGCCAGAAAGAAGCTTATGGCCCAGCCCGGAAAGGTCGTGAGAAAAGCTCTGTCTGACGTGAGGAAGCGCCGCAGGGTGTCTGTCTATGGCGCAGCCATGCAGGGAGCGCGGACTGCCGCCAAGATCGCTCCCGACAGACTGACCGACTGGTTTATGAACAAAATGAATACAAGGAGTCTGACTTAAGATGAAGATTGAAAAAGGAACACCTGGCTATCTGAACGCCAGAAAAATACGGCTTTTACTGCTCACTCTCCTGGAGTTTGGCATCGTGATCGCCCTCCTGGTACTGGGATACATGCAGACCGGCACTAAGCTGAATCTGCTTACTGTGGTAGCCATCGTGGGCTGCCTGCCTGCCTGCAAAATGATGGTGGGTCTTATCACCGTGCTGCCCTACAGGACTGCTGACCAGGAAAAGGCGGCTGAGATCCAGGACAAGGCACCTCTTCTTACCACAGCTTTTGACCTGGTCATCACCAGCCGTGAAAAGATCATGCCCGTGGAGGCAGTGGTCATCTCCGGCAATACAGTCTGCGGCTATGCCCCCAACAAAAAGACTGTCCCGGAGGAGGCAGCCAGACATATTAAGAACATCCTGGAGGAAAACCGTCTGACCAAGATCACCGTAAAGATATTCTCCGACTACACGCCCTTTCTAACACGGGCAGAAGGGCTGAACAGCATTGCTCAGGTGGAGCAGAGCGAACACAGGAAAAGAGAGAACCGGATCCGCCGGATCCTTCTCAATATCTCCATGTAGGAAAGCAAGAGACATGCAGGAATTAAAGATAACAGAAAACGAAGCAGGACAGCGCCTGGACAAATTTCTTGCCAAATATATGAAAAAGGCGCCCAAAAGCTTTTTCTATAAAATGCTCAGAAAAAAGAATATCGTCCTCAACGGAAAGAAGGCAGCCGGAAGCGAGAAGCTGTCCTCAGGCGACGTGGTGCGCCTCTTCCTCTCCCAGGAGACCATTGACCAGTTTTCAGAAGAAGCCCCTGCTTCAAAAGAGAAGTCTCTCCCGGGGAAAAGAGGAGATTTCCGCCTGGGAAGGGGAAACATTGTCTATGAGGACGACCACATTCTTCTTTTAAACAAACCGGCCGGCCTACTGTCCCAGCGAGCGGACAACAAGGAGTGGTCCATGACCGAGTATGTGACCGACTACCTGCTCACAACCGGGCAGCTTACAAAAGAGGAGCTCCGCACGTTCCGACCTTCTGTCTGCAACCGGCTGGACAGGAATACAAGCGGTCTCATCGCCGCGGGAAAGAGCCTGGCAGGCCTGCAGGAGCTGAGCCGTCTTTTTAAGGACAGGACACTGAAAAAATATTATCTGTGTCTGGTCAGCGGCCGGGTAGAAAAATCTATGCGCATAAGGGGATGGCTGCAGAAGGATGAAAAGACAAACAAGGTCTCCATCCACGCACAGAAGCGGGGACCAAAAGATCTCTTTATTGAGACCGAATACCGGCCGGTCGCCCTGTACAGGGACACCACACTGCTGGAAGTCCACCTTGTGACCGGACGCACCCACCAGATCAGGGCTCACCTGGCAGGGACAGGGCACCCCATTGTGGGAGATTACAAATACGGGGACAGACGACAGAATGACCGGTGGAAGAGAGACTGGGGGCTTGACAGCCAGCTCCTCCACGCGTACCGTCTCGTCTTTCCGGATCTTTCCGGCCCCCTTTCCTACCTGTCCGGAAAGACCTTTGAGGCGCCCCTTCCGGATCTTTTTTCCAGCATTCTTAAAGAAGAGGGGGAAAAGTAGACATGGCAACATGGAGCACAAGAGGACTGCGGGGTTCGGAGCTGGAGGATATCATCAACAGGACCAATGAGCGGTATGCAGAAAAGAATATCGCTCTGATCCAGAAGATCCCCACCCCCATCACTCCGGTCCGCATGGATAAAGAGCACAGGCAGATCACCCTGGCCTATTTCGAACAGCGCAGTACCGTAGATTACATCGGCGTTGTCCAGGGGATCCCCGTATGTTTTGACGCAAAGGAATGTGCGGAGACCACCTTCCCTATCCAGAATATCCACGAGCACCAGGCCGTTTTCATGGAGCGCTTTGAACGACAGGGCGGGGTGGCCTTTCTCCTCATCTATTTCAGCGGGGAGAACAGAGCCTACTATATGAGATTCGAGGAGCTTCTGAAATTCTGGAACCGTTCCCGGCAGGGGGGACGGAAAAGCTTCCGCATAGACGAGCTAGACCCGCGCTTCTTTATGGATATGAAGGCAAATGTCTATCTGCCTTACCTGGATCTTATGAACCTGGACCTGTCTATGAGGGACGAACTTGACAATACATAAAAAAGTGCGTATAATTGCAAAAGAGTTTTAGTGTTTTACCACGGTAAAGTGTGAGGAGGATTTTCATGAAACAGTTACTACATACACCGGAAGGAGTCCGTGATATATATAATGTAGAGTGCGGCAAGAAGCTGTCTTTGGAGAGCCGTCTGCACAAAGTGCTGCAGCTCTATGGCTATCACGACATCCAGACACCTACTTTTGAATATTTTGATGTCTTCCGCAAAGAGATCGGCACCATCCCCTCAAAAGATCTGTACAAGTTCTTTGACAAGGAGGGGAACACGCTGGTGCTCCGGCCGGACATCACCCCCTCCATCGCACGGGCAGCCGCCACACTTTTTGGAGATGAGGATCTTCCTATCCGCCTCTGCTACACAGGGAATACCTTTGTCAACCATTCCAGCTATCAGGGACGGATGCGTGAAAATACCCAGATGGGCGCCGAGCTGATCGGTGTAGATACAGTGGAGGCTGACGCTGAGATGCTTGCCATGGTGGTGGACTGTCTGTCCTCCATCGGTCTGCGGGAGTTCCAGGTCAGTGTGGGCAACGTGGATTTCTTCCAGAGCCTGATCGAGGACGCCTCTCTGGACGCAGAATCAGAGAGACGGGTGCGCGAGCTGATCGGGAACCGGAACTATTTCGGCGTGGAAGAGTATCTGGACAGCATCCAGGTGCGCAGAAGTGCCAAGGAGGCTCTCTCTGGTCTGGGCGACCTGTTCGGAGGAGTGGAAGTTCTGACCAAGGCCCGGAATATCGCTCCGAACTCCAAGGCTATCATGGCTGTGCGCCGCCTGGAGCTGATCTATGAGATATTAAAAATATACGGAGCAGAGAAGTATATCAGCTTTGATCTGAGCATGAGCGGCACTTACGGATACTACACCGGCATTATTTTCAGGGGATACACTTTTGGCACAGGGGATGCCATCGTAAAGGGCGGACGCTATGACCATCTTTTGGAAAAATTCGGGAAAGAGTCGCCCTCCATCGGTTTTGCCCTGGTCATCGATGAGCTGATGAAGGCTCTCACAAGGCAGCATGTGCGGATCACATACTCCCGCAAAAACAATTTGATCCTGTATGACAAGGGAATGGAAAAGTCAGCTATCGAGCTGGCAAAAGAATTCCGGGATAAGTTCAAAAACACAGAGCTTCTCTGCAAAGAGCCGGGAAAGACTCTGGACGACTACAAAAAGTACGGAAAGAAATACTATGCCGGAAGCCTGATCTACATACAGGAAGACAGGCAGATCTTAATGGTCAACCTTGTCACAGGGGAGGAGAAGGTTGTAGGCAGTAAAGAACAGGAGCAGTAATTATGAGATATCTGACATTTGCCCTGGGCAAGGGCAGACTTGCAAAACATACACTGGAACTTTTTGAGAAGATCGGCATCACCTGCGACGAGATGAAGGACGAAAATTCCAGAAAGCTCATTTTCACAAACGAGGAGCTGAAACTCCGCTTTTTCCTCTCTAAGGGACCCGATGTGCCCACCTATGTGGAATATGGTGCGGCAGATATCGGGGTCGTAGGCAAAGACACGATCCTGGAAGAGGGCCGCAAAGTCCACGAGGTTATTGACCTTGGATACGGCTCCTGCAGGATGTGCGTGTGCGGCCCACTGAAGGCAGCGCCCCTGCTGGAGAACCACGAGATCATCCGTGTCGCCACAAAGTATCCCAATATAGCCAAAGATTATTTCTACAACACAAAACACCAGACTGTGGAGATCATCAAACTGAACGGCTCCATTGAACTGGCTCCCATTGTTGGCTTGTCAGAAGTGATCGTTGATATTGTGGAGACCGGGTCCACCCTGCGGGAGAATGGTCTGACAGTCCTGGAGGAGGTGTGCCCTATCTCCGCACGGATGATCGTGAACCCTGTCAGCATGCGCATGGATAGCGATCGGATCAGGGATCTCATCACCCGGCTGCGGACCGTGATCTGAGGCCCCTGTATTTGCGGAAAGCATACAGCCCGGACATAGCGGGCATACAAGTATTGGAAAGAAGGGATTGTGAACATGAGGATACAGAAACTGGACAGCCACACAAAGAGAAATCTCCTGGAGGATTTTTTAAAGAGAAGCCCCAATCAGTACGGAGAGTACGAGGCAGGAGTAGCCCGTATCCTGGAGGATGTGAGGATCAAAGGAGACGAAGCGCTGTTTGCGTATACAGAAACATTCGACCATGCCAGCATAAATGAGCAGAACATCCAAGTGACAGAGGAGGAGATCCGCGAGGCCTATGAGCTGGCCGGAGAGGAGCTTGTCTCCATCATCCGCAAGGCACTTGCCAACATACAAAGCTACCACGAGAAGCAGCGGCAGTACAGCTGGTTTGACAGTAAACCGGACGGCACCATCCTGGGTCAGAAGGTCACTGCTCTGCAAAGGGTGGGGGTCTATGTCCCCGGCGGGAAAGCCGCTTATCCTTCTTCCGTTCTGATGAATATTGTTCCCGCCAAAGTTGCCGGGGTGGAGGAGATTGTCATGGTGACTCCTCCGGGCAGAGACGGAAAGGTGAACCCCAATACACTGGTAGCTGCCCACGAGGCAGGCGCAGATGTGATCTATAAAGTGGGAGGCGCTCAGGCAGTAGGCGCCCTGGCCTACGGCACATCATGTATTCCCAAGGTGGACAAGATCGTGGGACCGGGAAATATCTATGTCGCCCTTGCTAAAAAGGCGGTCTATGGACACGTCAGCATTGACGCCATCGCAGGCCCCAGTGAAATCCTGGTCATTGCAGATGAAAGTGCGAATCCCCGGTATGTGGCGGCAGACCTTTTGTCCCAGGCAGAGCACGATGAACTGGCCAGCGCCATCCTTGTCACCACAAGCGAGGAGCTGGCAGAAGCGGTGTCCAAAGAAGTGGACGGATTTTTGCAGGAGCTCTCCAGAAGCGAGATCATTCGGAAATCTCTGGACAATTATGGCTATATCCTTGTGGCTGAAAGCATGGAGGACGCCATTGACATTGCCAACGAGATTGCGTCAGAGCATCTGGAGATTCAGACCCGGAATCCCTACGATGTGATGACCCGGATCCGCAACGCCGGCGCCATCTTTATCGGAGAGTACGCCAGCGAGCCGCTGGGTGACTATTTTGCAGGGCCCAACCATGTGCTTCCCACAAACGGGACAGCGCGGTTTTTCTCGCCCCTGTCTGTAGACGATTTTATCAAGAAATCAAGCATCATCGGCTACTCCCGGGAGGCACTTGAGAGGATACACACGGACATTGAGGCTTTTGCACAGGCTGAACAGCTGACAGCGCATGCCAATTCCATCAAGGTCCGCTTTGAAGATAAGGAGGCGTAATACAGATATGGACAGGAAAGCTACAATCAGAAGAACCACAAAAGAGACAGATATAGAAGTCACCATCTGCCTGGACGGTACCGGAAAGACAGATATAGAGACCGGCATCGGCTTTTTCGACCACATGCTAGACGGTTTTGCCCGTCATGGCCTCTTTGACCTGACTGTGAAGGCTGCGGGAGACCTGGATGTGGACTGCCATCACACGGTAGAGGATACAGGCATTGTACTTGGAAGCGCCATCCTGGAGGCTCTCGGCGGCAAGGAGGGGATCAAGCGATACGGCAATTTCCTGCTGCCTATGGACGAGACCCTGATTCTGTGCGCTATCGATCTGTCCGGTCGCCCTTATCTGAACTATGACGCTCCTTTTACAGCAGAGAGGATTGGAGATCTGGACACAGAGATGGTGAGAGAATTTTTCTATGCTGTCTCTTACAGTGCGAAAATGAACCTGCACCTGAAGGTGCTGGACGGCATAAACAACCACCATATCGCCGAAGCGATCTTTAAAGGCTTCGGAAAAGCCCTGGATATGGCGGTATCCGTGGACCCCCGCGTTGAGGGCACCTGGACCACAAAGGGCACTTTATAGGAAAGGAAGAGGGAAGAGAAATGAGTTATAAAAGACTGATACCCTGTATCTTTATCGACTCCGGCAAGGCAGTTCGCTGGTTCGACGACCACACGGTACTGAGCGACGATGTCATTTCCCTTGCCAAGTATTACAGCGGGCACGGCGCAGACGAGCTTCTTGTATTTGATCTTTCAGAATCTGACGAAGATCACGATGAGGCCATTGATTTGATGAAAAAGATTAACCGTGTCATCCACATTCCCATGGTAGCCGGCGGAAACGTCAAGCGCCAGGAAGATATCAAGAAGATCCTCTATACAGGCGCAAAGAGGGCGTTGCTGAATTTCTCCAAGGCAGACAACCAGAAGCTGATAGAAGATGTATCCAAGCGTTTTGGAAAGGAGAAGATCGCTGTCTCACTGAACGACTTTGACGCTCTCTTCAAGCACCAGCATCTCATCAATGAGTACGCCAGCGAGCTGGTGTTCATGCATCGTTTGGATCTGAATTCTGTGATCAATGTGACAGATATTCCCTGTGTCGTGCTGACAGACACCATGGAGGAAAGTGAGCTATTTAAGATCCTGAAGTGCTCCGGCGTCCGGGGACTCTCTGGAAAATATGTGAGTCAGACAGACATGGATTTCTCCGCCTTCAAGAAAAAATGTGAGGAGGAGCAGATCCAGATGACCTCCTTTGAGAGCATGATGGATTTCTCTGAGTTTAAGACAGACGCAAGCGGGCTGATCCCGGTCATTGTGCAGCACTACAAGACCCAGGAAGTGCTGATGCTGGCCTACATGAACGAGGAGGCATTTGACCAGACCATCAAGACCGGACGGATGACTTACTACAGCCGGAGCCGCCAGTGTCTCTGGGTGAAAGGCGAGACAAGCGGACACTTCCAGTATGTCCACTCCCTGACCATCGACTGTGACAAGGACACACTTCTTGCCAAGGTAGACCAGGTAGGCGCCGCCTGCCACACCGGCAACCCCACATGCTTCTTCCAGCCTCTGGTGGGCTCTGACTACGACGAGACAAACCCGCTCCAGGTGTTTGAGAGCGTCTACGATACGATCGTGGACAGAAGAGACCATCCAAAGGAAGGTTCCTACACAAACTATCTCTTTGAGAAGGGGATCGACAAGATCCTCAAGAAGGTGGGAGAGGAGGCCACAGAGATCATCATTGCGGCCAAGAACCCCAACCCGGAAGAAGTAAAATACGAGATGGCTGATTTTCTCTATCATGCCATGGTGTTGATGGTAGAGCGGGGCGTCAGCTGGGAGGACATTGTAAAAGAGCTGGCAGACAGGTAAAGTGATAAAAATGATAAATATAGAAAAAACCTCATGGGCATTTTTCGCCTCATGAGGTTTTTTCTCTGTCTGACATTTTTCCGGTCAGATGTCAGGGCATCTGGATAGGTGCTGCCTTTTCCCTGGCCTGCTCCAGATGTTCCAGCAGTTTGTCCAGCTTCTCGTCCATCCTCTCCATCTCATCTTTGTCCACGTTGTAGTTGAGGAAGAGATTTTCCAGAGCCTCTGCAAACTCCGCACCTTTCTTTGAGATTTCGATAAATTTGTCGAAATTGCTGCTGTGCTCTGCATTGCGGAACCTGGACAGATCCTTTTCAATGAACTCGGCAATCTCTGCCGTGTTGGCATACTTTCCCTGCACCATGGCGTAGGGCCGCATTCTCTGGAGAAAATATTTGTCTCCCCGGGTAATGTTGAACACGTAAGATACAAGCAGGCCTTTCTCGAGTTTAAAATCCACTATGTACATATTACTGTTTACAAAAGTGATATTAGACGCGCCCATCTGCCTGAGCTGCCAGTCGACAATATCCCCGCTTACTGTGTTTTTGTTCATACAAGATTCTCCTTCCTTTGTTCCTGCAGACGCTTATGCAAAACGAAGCAGCAGATAAACTGTACTGATCAGGATTGAAATAAGCATCAGTGGAAATCCTGTTTTTGTGTACTGCATAAAGGTGATCGGATAGCCGTTCTTTGCGCTGACTCCCGCCAGTACCACATTGGCGCTGGCTCCCACCAGTGTACCGTTTCCGCCCAGACATGCGCCCAGGGAGAGCGCCCACCACAGCGGGGTCACATCCACGCCGCCGCTTTCCATTGTGAGGATCAGCGGAATGAGCGTTGCCACAAAGGGGATGTTGTCCAGGAAAGACGAGATGATCGCTGACACCCAGAGGATAATGACAATGCCCAGGGCCTCGTTATTTCCTATGAACTCCATCATCAGCTCTGCCAGTGAGGTGATAACGCCTGACTTCTGCATGCCGCCCACCACAACAAAGAGTCCGATAAAGAAGAGGATGGTGGACCACTCAACGCCAAGGATGATCTCCTCTGCATCCTGTTTTCCAAAGACCAACATAAAGCCTGCAGCAAAAAGAGCTACTGTTGCTGACTCAACCTGCAGCTGTGAGTGAAAGACAAACCCGATCACAACCACTACAGTCATTATAACACTTTTTATCAGCAGCGGCCTATCTTTGATGGAGCGGTTTTCGTCCAGCTCCATTACTTTATGCATGTTCTCCTCTATCACACTGATCTGGCCCCGGTACATAAAATAGTAGATCAGTACAGTCACTGCCAGGATGATCACAATAACACTTCCTGTATTGACCACAAAGTCCATAAAGCTCAGGCCCGCCGCACTGCCGATCATAATATTTGGCGGGTCACCGATCAGCGTGGCTGTACCGCCGATATTGGACGCCATGATCTGAGACAGAAGATAGGGGATGGGGTTCACCTCCAGCATCTGTGTGATGGCAATGGTCATAGGACCAATCAGAAGTACGGTCGTTACGTTGTCAAGGAAAGCGGACAATACCGCTGTAATAATGGCAAACACGACCAGTATGGCCATTGGGCGTCCTTTCGTAAGCTTTGCCGCCTTGATGGCGACATACTCAAACAGTCCGGAGTTCTTGACGACTGCCACAAAGAGCATCATCCCCACCAGAACGCCGATGGTGTTGATATCCACGTATGTCGTGGCCTCATCGACCGACAGCACGTGAAAGAGCAGAAGAATGACCGCTCCTGCCATGGCGGCGACAGCGCGGTGCATTTTTTCAGAAATGATCGCAGCCATGACGAGTAGAAAGACAATGACTGAGATCACTGCTTCTGTATTCATCTTTTGTTACCTCCTAGTAAAAAAATGTTCAGTTCAGATGGTATTCTACTCTTATTTCCTTGTTTTGTAAATATAATTTTCTAAATATTATTTTAAATGTCAAACTTTTAACACAATTGTTTTCGAATTTTGATTTTCCTTTATTTTCATACCTTGCATTTTGCTGGCACAGTGCTATAATAACAGATATGGAAGCATAGCTCAGCCGGGATGAGCGTTCGCCTCACACGCGAGAGGTCATGGGTTCGAGCCCCATTGCTTTTTGTCTTTTTTCATTTTTCTCAAAGAACTCCAAAGTATATATACAAAATATGATTTTACACAGAATTTACAATTAATTATAGGAGTCAGATATTTAATTTTTCCTCTCTCAGTGCTATTATAAAAGAAACGAACGTATTAGAAACAGTAAACATTTATCCACTTCGGACGACCAATGTTCATCTGACAGAAAATTGCTTGCAAGCCGCCCGTTTAGCGGAAAATCTGTTCGCGCTTGTTTACTATAATTATGGAGGGATATGAAATTATGAAGAAACAGGCAATGAAAGCCACCACTGCCATAGCAATGGCGGCAGTGGCAGCTTCTTCCGTAGCAGCTCCTGTGGCATAGGTTGTTCAGGCGACGGATGAGGCGGCGAACTATGATGAAGCGAAAACAAACCTTGAAAAAGCACAGACATAAAATGCAAAGGCTGATAAAGCTGAGAAAGATGCAAAAGTAAATTACGATACTGCCAAAAAAGAGGCCGATGATGCCATGCAGGCAGCCCTTGATGCAGTAGACACGAGCACAAATGCTGTGACAGAGGCTAAGGCTTAGTTTGATAAGGCAAAAAGTGATGCCGACAAACTGTTCGTTGATGCAGGCCTTTTGCAGGATGCAAGCCAGGAAAATCTTCTGGCCGCCCAGGCTGATTATGACAAATTCGCCAAAGAAGAAGAGGATAAACAGGCGGCCACCGTCAGTCTGGATAAATCAGCAACAAAAGCTGCCCGGACAGGTGACAACACACCAATCATCGCATACGCCGCGGCCGGTGCACTGGCGCTTGCAACCGTTGCAGTAGTAAGACCGAAAGTAAAGTTCAAAAAACAGAAATAAGACAGGCCTTAGATTTTATAAATCCCCGGAGGCGGACATGCTTCCGGGGATTTAGTTTTAACTGTGAGCTTCAAAGTTGTTTACAAAATACCCGCCCCCAATTATACTGAAGGTATCATATTGTAACAGTTACAAAGGTACGTTTATTTCTGAAGAATAGGAGTGAAGGCAGTCTTGAAAAAACAGCCCGTTTACTATCCGTATTCTCCTGTCTGTGCCTGGTAGGCGGAACAGCAGCCTGCGCAGCAGGATGTCAGGGGACAGACATTCCCAAATCACAATTAGAACTGACTATAACGCAGGTTCCTGTCGTATCAGACTCAGAAATTGCGCATCTTTTGCTTGTTATAGACTATTATTGGAACGTCACTCCGGGATCACTTAGCTCGGATCTGGTCACTGTAAACTGGGATCCTGCCTGCTTTACGTTCGATGACTCATCTGAATACAAAGTGACAAACATGGTTTATAATGTCTCTGACAGAATGTATTATCCTTTCAACTACCAGTCTACCCCCAAAAGAGCCGGGCTTGGAAGTCTATCTTTTGAAGCCGGATTAAGGAATCCACGTATCTCACCCAAAGTCACCTCGCGTCCTAACGGAAGCGCCTTTATCTATTTTGTTCCCAGAACGCCTTTATACACAGACGATCCTATTACCTGCAATTTCTCGGTGGAATACAAACACGGCTCCAGAGAAGAGACGAAAACCATTACATTTACGTTTACGCCCGGGACGGATTTATGACAAAAATGAAAGTAAGCAGCTATGATCATCAATTCGACTTGGGGGGCGACATTGCATCACGACCGGAGATGACAAATACTATATAAGCATAACCTCCGTATAGGCCATACTATGTTCTTTTTTGATATTTAACTAAATCAATGGATTTCCGCCCGAAATTATTCTGTGGATAATTGGACGCCCGTTTACATTGATGATGCAAGTGCGTGCCAAATCAAAAACAGTCATTATCCTCGTCCTTTCTGCATACATATAGAATGATCCGCAATACGGAAGGAAAGAAGAGCAGATGCAGATGGATAGAAGTGACACTGAAAAAAGAAGACGCAAGCTTCTTGCCCAGACAAGAAGTCTGTACAGCGAAAGGCACTCTGCCCCGGCTGTCCATCCAAGATACCGCAATGCCTACAACAGCATTTACGGAGACAGGGAGGACGAAGAACCTGCTAGCACCTTCGGCCTCCGCGTGGTTTTCTGCTGCCTGCTCTTTATCGGTTTTGTCATGATGGACAATTATGACCTCAAAGTGGCGGATGTCAGCAGCAGCCAGATCACGGAGGCTGTGAAAGATGGGGTAGAGGTGCAGGCCGTGTGGCAGGAGCTCCAGAACTTTGCCGGACAAAAGGATGCTCCGTAAAAAGCGCCTCCCGCAGAGAAGACTAGATAAAGAGCTCGTTCCCCTTGCGGACAGAGCAGATCTCTTTCAGCCGCGCAGCAAGTCCGGCCACCTTTTCACTGTCCGCTTTTCTTGCTTTCTGCGGGCAGACTGCCACACATTTCATACAGGAGATGCATCGTGTTTCATCTGTCTGGTCCGGATGTTCCTTTGAGATCGCACGGACCGGACATTTTTCTGCGCACAGGCCGCAGCCGGTGCAGGCCTCCCCTGCCGCAGGCACCATGCTGGCAGCTTTCGCCTCCTTGTAGGGGCGGTTTCCCGGCACAGAGACAGACATCTCCTCACCACAGGCCAGTTTCTCTTTGATCTTTTGCGCAATCCCTTTTAACTCTTTTCGATCTTCCGCGTCAGGGCGCCCTGCGGCATACCGGTGCATGATAGAGTGTTCCGCAATGGCAGCCACGGCGGCAGTCACGGCAAAGCCGCAGACATTTGCTCTATCCTGTAGTTCCACCAGTGTGTCCTCATACGCTCTGTTTCCATATACACAGACAAGGACGCATTTCATCCCATCGGCACGGATATGGCCAAGACGCTCTGCGGCCAAAGCCGGGACGCGTCCTGCGTAGGAGGGAACTGCGATCAGAGCCAGGTCCGCCTCTGGAAGTGAGATGGCCTCCCTGGCATCCAGTCCGGGATCTGCCAGATCCACCCGGCACACTGTATGCCCCCATTCCTCTGCCAGAAGATCGGCCACCTTCTGCGTCCCGCCTGTGGGGCTGAAAACAATCTGTAAAATCTCCATGAAACATTCCTCCTTTGATTCAGATGCCCTCTGCACAGTAAAGGGTACTGTAATCGATTATATAGATGCGGGCGGTGCGATGTCAACTTTGCGTTGCCTGTTTCCAGGGCAGTTTTCCTCCCGTTTTTCAGGAAACGGGAGGCTTTTTATTTGCAGATCTTAAATAAAATTTGAAAATCTTTCCGTAATACGTTAAACTACTAATGTTTACAAGGTACAGCAGACCTTTATGAAAGCACAGAAAACAGGAGTATATATGAGAAAATTAGCGTTAGATGATGAAATATTATTGAAAATCGAAAAACCTGCCCGCTACATAGGCGGGGAGATCAATTCGGTGATGAAGGACAAGGAGAAGGTAGCCATTCGCTTCGCTATGGCCTTTGCTGACTGCTACGAAATTGGTGAATCCCACCTGGGAATGAAAATCTTATATGACATGTTCAACCGCATGGAGGATGTATGGTGCGAGCGTGTGTATTCCCCCTGGACGGACCTGGATGCGATTATGCGCCAGGAGAAGATCCCGCTCTTTGCCCTGGAATCCCAGGATCCAATAAAAGAGTTTGATTTTCTGGGCATCACCATTCAGTATGAGATGTGCTACACTAACATCCTGCAGATACTGGATCTGTCCGGTATCCCCCTTCTTTCATCCGAAAGAGGGGAGGGCTGCCCCATCGTCATCGGAGGCGGCCCCTGCGCCTATAATCCGGAGCCCCTGGCAGACTTCTTCGATCTTTTCTATATCGGGGAGGGTGAGACTGTCTACCGGGAACTCCTGGACGCCTACCGTGAGAACAAGAAAGAAGCCGGCAGCCGCAGAGACTTTCTTATAAAGGCGGCTCAGATCGAGGGAATCTACGTCCCCTCTCTCTACTCCGTCACATACAAGGAGGACGGGACCATCGGCTCCTTTACACCGGATCATCCCTGTGCCCCGGCCGTAATAAAGAAACAGGTGGTTATGGACATGTCTGAAACCACTTACCCGGAGCGGCCCATTGTCCCCTTCATCAAGGTAACCCAGGACCGGGTGGTGCTGGAGATCCAGAGAGGATGTATCCGGGGCTGCCGTTTCTGCCAGGCAGGCATGCTCTACCGTCCTGTGCGGGAGCGGAATGTGGAGACCTTGAAAGAGTACGCATACAAAATGCTGAAAAATACCGGGCATGAGGAGATTTCCTTAAGTTCCTTAAGCTCCAGTGACTACACCCACCTGGAAGAGCTGGTCACATTCCTTATCGATGAGTTCGGTGGAAAGGGGATCAATATCTCCCTGCCTTCGCTTCGCATCGACGCCTTCTCCCTGGATGTCATGGGGAAGGTGCAGGATATAAAGAAGAGTAGTCTCACCTTTGCCCCGGAGGCAGGCTCCCAGAGAATGCGGAACGTGATCAACAAAGGACTGACAGAGGAAGATATCCTGACAGGGGCGGAGCAGGCCTTCCAGGGCGGCTGGAACAAGGTGAAGCTCTACTTCATGCTGGGACTTCCCACGGAAGAGAAAGAAGACATGGAGGCCATCGCTGTCCTGGCGGACAAGGTGGCGCGGAAATACTACGAGATCCCCAAGGATCAGCGCAACGGAAAATGCCAGATCACAGCCAGCTCCTCCTTCTTTATTCCAAAGCCCTTTACCCCCTTCCAGTGGGCACGCATGTACAGCAATGAGGAGTATATTTCCCGTGCAGCCACCGTAAAACATGCATTCCAGAACCAGCTCAACAGAAAAAGCCTCAAGTACAACTGGCACGATGCGGAAGTCACCGTACTGGAGGGCGTGCTGGCAAGGGGAGACAGGAGAGTGGGCCCCGCCATACTGGAAGCTTACAGATCCGGCTGTATTTACGACGCCTGGAGCGAGAATTTTGACTATGAAAAATGGCTGAAAGCCTTTGAAAAGACAGGCGTGGACATCGCCTTTTACAACGAGAGGGAGAGAGACGCAGACGAGATCTTCCCCTGGGACTTTATCGATATCGGCGTGACAAAGCAATTCCTGCGAAGAGAATGGGAGAGAGCCATGAAAGGCGAAGTCACACCAAACTGCCGGCAGCAGTGTTCCGGCTGCGGCGTGGCAAAGTGGAAAGGAGGGGTCTGCATTGAAGGTAAGAATTAAATTTCGCAAATACGGCATCCTGCGTTTCATCGGACATCTGGATGTCATGCGCTACTTCCAGAAAGCCATGAGAAGGGCCGACATCCCCATCGCCTTTACAGGAGGCTACAGCCCACATATGATCATGTCATTTGCCCAGCCCCTGGGCATCGGCCTGACAAGTGACGGGGAATATATGGACATCGAGCTGACAGATTCTATCTCCTCCGCCAAAGCGGTGGAAGACCTGAATGCTGTTATGACTGAAGGCATGGAAGTTGTCAGCTTCCGGCAGATCAGCGATGACAAAAAAAGCAGCGGCATGACCATTGTGGCCGCCGCAGATTATCTTGTCACACTAAGAGGCGCGGACACGGGCGCCGCATTCTGGCAGGAAAAGCTGGGAGACTTCCTGGCTCAGCCCTCCATCCTTGTCATGAAAAAGACAAAACGCAGCGAAAAGGAAATGGACATACGTCCGCTGATCTACGAGGCTTCCATCACGGAAAACGGGCTGTTCTTGAAACTTGCCGCCGGAAGCGCGGACAACCTGAAGCCGGATCTGGTAATGGATACCTTCTATAACTGGGCGGGAATGTCCCCGGAGCCCCTTCACTTCCACCGTCTTGACCTGTTCGCCAGGACAGAGGACGGCTTTATCACTCTGGAGGACGCAGGGCACAACATCCAGTAGAACTTCAGAGCTGCCAGTATGCCCTGCAGGAATCTACCGGTATGCCCTGACGGAAACAGACGTTGCGCAACTGCCTGCCAGGGTGTTATGATAGAACAGGAAATGAAGGAGGGAACCATGAGCAAAAAAGAATTAAAGACCAACGCCATGCGTATTCTGGACCGTGCCGGGATCCCCTACACATACCAGACTTACGAGTGCGATGAATTTACAGATGGTGTGCATGTGGCCACCGGGCTGGGGCTTCCTGTCGCCCAGGTATACAAGACCCTTGTCACCGTAGGAAAGACGGGCCAGCACTATGTGTTCGTGATCCCCGTTGCGGAGGAGATCGACTTTAAGAAGGCAGCCAGATCCGTGGGAGAGAAATCTCTGGAGATGCTTCATCTGAAGGATCTGACAAAAGTCACCGGATATGTCCGGGGAGGCTGTACCTCCATAGGCATGAAAAAGCAGTTCCCCACCGTTATCCAGAAGGATGCGCAGGGGCTTGACCATATCTACATCAGCGGCGGGAAGCTGGGCATGCAGCTGTGCCTTTCCCCCATGGACCTGCAGAAAGTAACGGGAGCCTCCTTCGCAGACGTAACGGCAAAGGAGGATACGAAATGAAAGAAAAACTCGCTTTTATAGATGAACATACAGAGGCGGTCATCTTTGATCTTGGAAATGTTCTGCTTGGATATGACTGGCGGCCCTACCTTGCGTCGCTTGGATATGACGACCGGACAAACGAGATACTGGCGGAGGCCATCTTCCTCAACGAGGACTGGGAGAGAGGCGACAGAGGCGGTATCACTTCTCAGGAGTGGGAACAGCTTTTCGTTGAAAACGCCCCTGACTATGAAAAGCAGATCCGGCGGGTGTACAGCGGGATCGAGCAGACGATCTACCCGCTCTCCTACACGGAGAGACTTGTGCGCTTTCTGAAAATGCGGGGGCTGAAGCTCTATTATCTTTCCAATTATTCAGAGCACCTGTACAAAAAGACGCGCCAGCACATGGGGTTTCTGGAGGAGTTTGACGGCGGTCTCTTTTCCTACGAAGTATTGAGTATCAAACCCGAAGAAAAAATATACCGTCTGCTTCTGGACAAGTACAGCATTGTCCCGGAAAAAGCAATATTTTTTGATGACAGGCAGGTCAACACAGAGGCAGCTTCCCGCCTGGGCATCAAGGGCGTGGTATTTGAGCCGGACATGGCCTATCACATACTGGATATATAAATGACGCTGGATACAAAAACATAAGATTACGGAGGATAGACAGATGAAAAAAGTAGTAAAATTCGGTGGAAGCTCCCTGGCAAGCGCAGCTCAGTTCAAGAAGGCAGGGCACATCATACGCCAGGACGGCACCCGCAGATATGTTGTCCCGTCAGCACCGGGGAAACGGCATCCCCAGGACACCAAGGTGACAGATATGCTCTACAGCTGTTATCTCCTTGCCCTTCGGGAGGAGGAGGAAGAAGAGCAGTTCGAGGAGATGATCCTTGCCATCAAGGCGAGATACGATGAGATCATCCGCGGGCTGGACCTCACACTGGATCTTACAGACGAATTTCAGGTTATCCGGGAAAACTTCAGCCGGAAGATCGGGCGGGACTATGCCGCTTCCAGAGGAGAATATCTCAACGGGATCGTTATGGCTGCATATCTGGGCTATCCCTTTATCGACGCGGCAGATGTGATCTTTTTTAAAGAGTCCGGCGCCTTTGACGCTGAAAAGACCAACCAGGTCCTCTCAGAGCGGCTGGCGGACTGCGAGAGAGCAGTCATCCCCGGCTTTTACGGCTCCCTCCCGGATGGAAAGGTCAAAACTTTCTCTAGAGGAGGGTCGGATGTGACAGGCTCTATCGTGGCTAAGGCAGTACATGCTGACATGTATGAAAACTGGACAGACGTCTCCGGCTTCCTTGTGGCTGACCCGCGGATCGTCAAAAACCCGAAGGCCATTGACGTCATTACATACCGGGAACTGCGGGAGCTGTCCTACATGGGGGCTTCAGTACTCCACGAGGACGCTATCTTCCCTGTCCGCAAGGAAGGGATCCCCATCAACATCCGCAACACCAACTGCCCTGAAGACAAGGGCACGCTGATCGTGGAAGCCACCTGCAGAACTCCCAGATTTACTATCACCGGCATAGCAGGAAAGAGAGATTTCGCCTCCATCACAGTGGAGAAGGCTATGATGAACTCCCAGGTAGGTTTCTGTCACAAAGTGCTGGGTGTATTTGCCGACAACGACATTTCCATTGAGCATATGCCTTCCGGGATCGACACCATGACCATCTTCGTCCACCAGGATGAGTTTGAAGAGAAGGAGCAGGAGGTCATCGCGGGCATCCACAGAGCCGTGGAACCGGATTTTGTGGAGCTGGAGTCCGACCTTGCCCTCATCGCCGTTGTGGGGAGAGGCATGAAAGCCACCAGAGGTACTTCCGGACGTATCTTCTCCGCGCTGGCCCATGCGAATGTCAATGTAAAGATGATCGACCAGGGATCCAGCGAGCTGAACATCATCATCGGAGTCCGCAACCATGATTTTGAGGCGGCAGTCCGTGCCATCTATGACATCTTTGTCACAACACAGATCTAAAAATATGCGTAAGGAGCGTTAAGATAAAAATGAAACACGCAAACAGCAACATCCTGTTCTTCTTGAAACCCAAGGTGGAGATCGCGTACATTTATGATTATCACACCGTGCGCCAGGCTCTTGAAATCATGGAGCACCACAAGTATTCTTCCATTCCGATCCTGAGCAGAGATGGCAAATATGTGGGCTCTATCACAGAGGGAGATCTTCTGTGGGGTGTCAAAAAACTCCATCTGAACAACCTGAAAGATGCAGAGAACGTGAGCATTATGAAAGTGGACCGGCGCCTGGACTACCAGTGTGTAACGGCAAAATCAAAGATGGAAGATCTGATCGGCAGAGCCATGGAACAGAATTTTGTCCCTGTGGTGGATGATCAGGATAATTTCATTGGCATCATCACACGAAAGGACATTATCGGATACTGTTACAATGAGATGAAGAAGCAGGAGGAAACCTGCAGTGATTGATTTTCACACACACATTTTTCCGGAAAAGATTGCCGGTAAGACCCTGGAATTTCTTGCCGCCAGATGCCATATCAGCCCCTATACAAACGGGATGGCTGACGGGCTTCGCGCATCCACCCGGGAGGCGGGACTTTCCTTCTCCATCGTTCTCCCTGTGGTGACAAAGCCTTCCCAGTTTGATTCCATCAACCGGTTTGCCCTGCAGATGCAAGATCCGGGGGACGGGCTTTTATCCTTTGGCGGCATTCATCCGGACAATGAGAATTACAGGGCAAAGCTGCGCTATATAAAAGACGCGGGCCTGAAAGGGATCAAGCTCCACCCGGACTACCAGGGTGTCATGATCGACGATATACGATTCAAGCGGATCATCAGCTACGCCACGGAACTGGGACTGATCATCTGTGTGCATGCCGGTTTTGATCCGGGATACCCGGAGTGCGTCCACTGTCCTCCAAAGCTGGCCAGGGACATGATCCATGACGTGCAGCCCGAGCGGCTGGTTCTGGCACATATGGGCGGTTGCCAGAGGTGGGACGAGGTGGAAGAGTACCTGGTAGGTGAGCCGGTCTGGTTCGATACCGCAGCCGTCCTGGGAGAGATCCCGGACCAGCAGTTTATCCGGATCGTCCAAAACCAGGGCGCAGACCGCATCCTCTTTGCCACGGACTCCCCCTGGGCAGGACAGAAAGAATTTGTACAGTATATAAAGGAACTTCCCCTCACAGAAGAGGAGCAGGACCGGATCTTCCGGCTCAATGCTCTGGAGCTTCTGGGCCTGTCAGAATAAAGCCGGCCTGCCGACGGGAAGGTGAATGTGAAAAACTGATATTGTATTTTATAAAAATTTTTGTATAATTATAAACTATAATGTTTTATTACAGCGAAAAAGAAAAGTGAGGTAGATACTATGAGCAGTCTCATGACACCGGAGGGATACACATCCCCCCTCACCATTCGCGAGACAGAAGTCGCGATCAAAGAAGTGAAAGATTTTTTTGAGAGGGCCCTTGCAAAGTCCCTCCATCTGACCCGTGTCTCCGCGCCCCTTTTTGTCAAGCCCTCCACAGGCCTCAATGACAACCTGAACGGTGTCGAGCGGCCGGTGGCTTTTGGCATTAAAGAACAGGATGACGACATTGCAGAGATCGTGCACTCCCTTGCCAAGTGGAAACGCTACGCTTTAAAGCGCTACGGCTTCCACTCAGGCGAAGGTCTGTACACAGATATGAACGCCATCCGCAGAGATGAGGACACAGACAATCTCCACTCCATCTACGTGGACCAGTGGGACTGGGAGAAGGTGATCTCAAAAGAGGAGCGGAACACAGAAACACTGCACTACACGGTCCGCAAAGTCTACGAGGCTCTGAAAGAGACAGAAAACTATATTTCCAGACGCTACAATTACATAGAACCGCTGCTTCCTGAAGATATCACATTCATCACTTCCCAGGAATTAGAGGACATGTATCCGGATCTTTCATCCAAAGACAGAGAGAAGGCCTACGCTAAAGAGAAGAAGGCCATCTTTGTATCCCAGATCGGAAAAGTCCTGGCTTCCGGTGAAAAGCATGACGGCCGTGCTCCGGACTACGATGACTGGGAGCTGAACGGAGATATCATCGTCTACTATCCGGTGCTGGACATTGCCCTGGAGCTGTCCTCCATGGGTGTGCGAGTGGACGAGGATGCGCTGCGTCGCCAGCTGAAAGAGGCAGGCTGCGAAGACCGCGCCGAGCTTCCTTTCCAGAAATCTCTGCTTGCCGGCGAGCTTCCCTACACGATCGGAGGCGGTATCGGCCAGTCAAGAATCTGTATGTTCTGCCTGCGCAAAGCCCACATCGGCGAAGTGCAGTCCTCCATCTGGCCGGATGAGACAGTAGAAGCAGCAGAGGCTCACAATATTCATCTGCTGTAGGGAAGTCTTTCCCTGCAGCTGTCAGAGCATGCAAAAAATATTTCGTTTATTTTTCTGAAAATCATTGATTTTCGCGAACCTTTATGCTAAACTACACTAGTGTGCCGCACAGCGAGGTTCTATAAGTGTGCTCCGAAGCGGAGAGCCGCCGAAGCTGGCGAGTAATGATAATAGGAGGTGCCATATGTACGCAATTATAGCAACAGGTGGTAAACAGTACAAAGTAGCTGAAGGCGATATCATTAAAGTAGAAAAACTTGGTGTGGAAGCTGGAGAGACTTATACATTTGACCAGGTGCTTGCAGTAAGCGACAACGGACTGAAAGTCGGAAATCCTACTGTAGAAGGCGCGACTGTTGAGGCTTCCGTTGTAGAGAACGGCAAAGCTAAGAAGGTCATCGTTTACAAGTATAAGAGAAAAACTGGATATCATAAGAAAAACGGTCACAGACAGCAGTACACAGCAGTTAAGATCGAAAAAATCAACGCTTAATCATCTGGTGACACTTTATGATCCGGGTGACGATTTATCAGAACGAAAAGAAAGAATGCGCAGGTTTTCTGGCAAAGGGACATGCAGGCTTCAGTGAAGCGGGACAGGACATTGTCTGCGCGGCGGCATCTGTGCTGATGATCAACACAGTGAACGCTATTGAGGCATTTACGGATGACAAGACTTCTCTTGTATCAGATGATATGGAAGGGCTCATTGATTTCCGTCTCACAGACCGTCCCGGCAAAGAGGCAGCGCTTCTGTTAAAGGCCATGATCCTCGGACTAGAGGAGATGGCAAATGACAGCAACTATTCGGAATACATTCAGGTAAGATTTGAGGAGGTGTAACGACCATGATGAAATTAAATCTTCAGTTTTTTGCTCATAAAAAAGGTGTAGGTTCTACAAAGAACGGACGTGACTCCGAGTCTAAGAGATTAGGTGCAAAGAGAGCTGACGGACAGTTCGTAAAAGCCGGCAACATCCTTTACAGACAGCGTGGAACGAAGATCCATCCAGGTGTCAACGTAGGACGCGGCGGAGACGATACATTATTTGCATTAGTAGATGGTGTTGTCAGATTTGAAAGAAAAGGAAGAGATAAGAAACAGGTTTCTATCTATCCAGTAGCACAGTAATCAGCGAAGGTAAGACCCTGCCGTATATTGTAAACGGCAGGGCTCTTTTTTCATAAGGAGATTGAAGACATGTTTGCAGACAGAGCAAAAATATTTATCCGCTCCGGCAAAGGCGGAGACGGACATGTTAGCTTCCGACGGGAGCTCTACGTCCCCAACGGCGGCCCGGACGGCGGTGACGGAGGCCGTGGAGGCGACGTGATCTTTGAGGTGGATGAAGGTCTCAACACCCTCCAGGATTTCCGCCACAAAAGAAAATACGCAGCAAAAGACGGGGAGCCAGGAGGCAAGAGAAGATGCCACGGCGCTGATGCGGACGATATCGTACTGAGAGTACCGGAGGGCACGGTCATCAAAGAGGCACAGTCCGGCAAGGTCATTGCGGACATGTCCGGCGATAACCGCAGGCAGGTCATCCTGAAAGGCGGCCGGGGAGGCCTTGGCAACCAGCATTTTGCCACAGCCACCATGCAGATCCCCAAGTACGCCCAGCCCGGGCAGCCGGCACAGGAACTGTGGGTAAACCTGGAGCTCAAAGTCATTGCGGACGTGGGACTGGTCGGTTTCCCCAATGTAGGGAAATCCACTTTCCTTTCCAGAGTCACCAACGCAAAGCCGAAGATCGCCAACTACCACTTCACCACGCTGAGTCCCAATCTGGGTGTGGTGGACATGCCGGGAACGAGGGGATTTGTCATCGCCGACATCCCTGGACTCATCGAGGGAGCATCTGAGGGAGTGGGACTTGGACACGAATTTCTCCGCCATATCGAGCGCACCAAGCTCATCATCCATGTGGTGGATGCAGCCGGTACAGAGGGACGCGACCCGGTGGAGGATATTCGCAAGATCAACGCGGAGCTTCATGCCTACAATCCGGAGATCGCAGGAAGGCCGCAGATCATCGCGGCCAACAAGATCGATGCCATCTACCGGGAAGAAGGGCAGGAGAGCCCTGTAGAGCGTCTGAAGAGGGAATTTGAGCCCGAGGGCATCCCTGTATTCCCCATATCAGGCGTGACGGGAGAGGGCATACAGGAGCTTCTGTACGAAGTGTCCAGAAGACTGGATGAGCTGGACGACGAGCCTGTTATCTTCCAGCAGGAATACTTCCCGGAGGATGAGCTGATCTACGAAGACCTCCCCTACACCGTGGAGAAGGAAGACGATATCTACGTTGTGGAGGGGCCCAAGATCGAGAAGATGCTGGGATACACAAACCTGGACTCAGAGAAGGGATTCCAGTTTTTCCAGAAGTTCCTCAAGGACACTGGCATACTGGAGGAGCTGGAGGCCAAAGGCATCCAGGAAGGCGACACCGTGCGCATGTACGGACTTCAGTTTGATTATTATAAATAGTTTTCAGAACAGATAGGAGAGAAGGCAAAATGACAACAAAACAGCGGGCTTATTTAAAAAGCCTTGCCATGACCATGGATCCTATTTTCCAGATCGGAAAGAACAGCATGACTCCTGAGCTCACAAAAGCCGTGGACGAGGCGCTGGAGGCGCGTGAACTCATCAAGGTGAGCGTTCTCCAGAACTGTGCCGACGATCCGAAAGAGCTGGCCTCCATGCTGGCAGAGCGCACCCGGTCACAGGTCGTGCAGGTCATCGGCAAGAAGATCGTTCTCTACAAAGAGGGCAAAAACGAGAAAAAGAAGATCCAGCTTCCATAAAAAGATCAAAGGAGGTCCTTTATGAAGATCGGGATCATGGGGGGGACATTCGATCCGGTCCACAACGGTCACCTGACTCTGGCAGAATATGCCTGCCGGGATTATCAGCTTGACCAGGTCTGGTTCATGCCCAACGGAAATCCTCCCCACAAAGATAATAAGAATATCGTCTCTACGCCCCGGGAGAGGGCTTACATGGTCTCACTTGCCATCAGTGGACACCGGAATTTCCGCCTGGAAGACTATGAGCTCAGGCGCAAGGATGTGAGCTGTTCTTACCGGACCATGGAGTACTTTAAAAAGCTATATCCGCAGGACCATTTTTATTTTATCATCGGCGCCGACTCGCTGTTCTCCCTGGAGCAGTGGGTGCATGTGGAGCGTCTTTTCCCCACCTGCACACTCCTTGCCGCCTTTCGGGGAGACAAGAGCAGCCGGGAAGTCATGGACAGGCAGATCCAACTGCTGACAGAGAAGTACGATGCGGACATCCGACTGCTTTCCACGCCCCTTGTGGATATATCTTCCCATGAGCTGCGCCGCATGCTGAAGGACCATGAAAATGTAGATGGTCTCATGCCCAGGACAGTGGTGGACTATATACAGAAAAAGCAGCTCTATGCATCGCAGTAAGATAAAGAATGTATGAAGGAAGTGTGTGACATGAATGAAAATATTGATGTAATGCGCAAAAAGGTAAAAAAATATCTGGATAAAAACCGATACAACCACACCCTTGGCGTCATGTACACAGCAGGAGCCCTCGCCATGCGCTACGGGACGGACATGGACCGGGCACTGACAGCAGGCCTTCTCCACGACTCCGCCAAGTGCATCCCTAACGATAAAAAAATCCGGATGTGTAAAAAGAATCATATTTTTATCTCCCCTGCTGAGTACGCCAACCCCTCCCTTCTTCACGCCAAGCTGGGAGCCTATCTGGCGGCAAGTAAGTATCATATCGGGGACCGGAGCATTTTAAATGCCATTGCATGCCACACCACCGGAAAGCCGGAGATGACCCTTCTGGACAAGATCATCTATATAGCGGATTATATTGAGCCGAACCGGGCAGAGCTTCCCAATATGGCGGAGGCAAGGAGACTGGCTTTTGAGGATATCGACGAGTGCCTCTACCTTCTCCTTCGGGACTCCCTTGTCTATCTCCAGAGCAGGGGACTTCCTGTGGATCCGGCGACAGAAAAGACCTACAATTATTATAAAAAATATCTCAGAAAAAAAGAGGAGGAAAGCCTATGAACCATGCAGATATGATGGCGCTCACCGCATACCGGGCGCTGGACGAGAAAAAGGGCCGGGATATCCGGATCATCAAGATCTCAGACATCTCTGTCATCGCTGACTATTTCGTCATTGTGGACGGCGGAAGTTCCAGCCAGGTGAATGCCCTTGTAGACAACGTAGAAGAGAAGATGCATCTGGCCGGATACGCCATGAAGCAGCGCGAAGGCCGGGACGGCACCTGGGTGCTTCTGGATTACGGCGATGTAATCATCCACGTCTTCGACAGCGAGAACCGCTCCTTCTACAATCTGGAGCGCATCTGGAGCGACGGACAGGAGATCGATCCGGAAAGCCTCCAGGCATCATAAACCAGACAACTGTAAAAAGGCATCCCTAACGCTTCTCAAGGCAGGGGATGTCTTTTTTGCTGCCCTTAAATATATTGTAAAAAGCAGGTAATCCAGATATACTGAACTTATATATACAAGGACAAGGAGAGTTGGATATGGCAGTCAGAATTGCGATTATCGAGGACGACGAGGCTTTGCGGGACGGACTTCGCCTGGCCTTTGAGCTGGACGGCTGGGAGGTGGCCTGCGCCGGCACCATGCGGGAGGGGAACATGCTTTTAAGGGAAGGCGGCTGTGATCTTGCCGTACTGGACTGTAATCTCCCCGACGGAAGCGGCTTTGACATGATCAAAAAGCTGCGGGAGTCCTCCCGGCTGCCTGTACTCATGCTGACAGCAAGAAACAGCGAGATAGACGAGCTCCGAGGTCTGGAGCTGGGAGTGGACGATTTTATGAAAAAGCCCTTTTCCCTGGCTGTTCTGAAGGCCCGTGCCCGTAAGATGTTGAAAAAAGAAAGTCAGCCGTCTCTTCTTTCTTCCGGGGATGTAACCGTGGACCTTAAAACCGGAGAAGTGCTCCGGGACGGTGAACGCGTTTCTTTAAGCAGCACGGAACTGCGCCTTCTTGTCTTTTTGATGGAGCACGCAGGCCAGATCCTCTCAAAAGAGCAGATCCTTGACAGTATCTGGGATGCAGACAGAAACTTCGTGGACGAGAACACGCTGGCAGTTGCCATACGGCGGCTGCGTCTGAAAATAGAAATTGAGCCCTCAAATCCGAAACACATCCGCACCATACACGGTATGGGTTATATATGGCAGGAGCAGAAGAAATGAAAACAGAACAGATCCTTCTCTTATTTATCCTTATCCTTCTGGCTGCATGTACAGCCTTTGCCTGGGGCTTTGCGCATTACAGAAAGCGCTGGTTCTCTCTGTATCAGAATGTCCAGAATTTCCAGAAGGCGCTTCTTGAAGACGGACAGATCCCTGCCGGCTCTCCCGGGGAGGATGCAGAAAACATCATAAGGGACGGTTTTGTCCGGATCGAGAAGAAATACGGGCGGGAGAGGGAAGCGGCGCTGCGCGACAAAGACGCCATCCAGAGTCTCATTCTGGACCTCTCCCACCAGCTTAAAACGCCCCTTGCCAACATCCGGCTCTACCAGGAGCTGCTGCGCGCGCCGGACCTTCCCACGGATAAGAAGAAGCAGCTGGAAGACAGGCTGGAGGAGCAGACTGATAAACTGGACTGGCTTCTTGGATCTCTGTTTAAAATGGCTGACCTGGAGCGGGGCACCGCCACTCTCAATGCAGCATATACCTCGGTCATTCCCACGGTCCGGAAAGCCGTGGAGAGCATTCTTCCAAAAGCGGATCAGAAAAAGATCCGGATCGAAATGTCTCCTTTTTTGGATACACCTCTTTTTCACGATCCGGCCTGGACAGAAGAAGTCTTTGTCAATCTTCTGGAAAATGCCGTCAAGTACGCCCCGGAAGAGACAACCATCCATCTGTCCATGGAGTGCTATGAGACGTACGGCTCTGTCTGCATCCGGGATGAGGGCCCGGGCATACCGAAGGAAGAGCACAGCCGCATCTTTCAGAAATTCTACAGAGGCAGCTCCGCAGCCGGCAGGGAGGGCTGGGGCATCGGCCTCTACCTTTCCAGGCTCATCCTGGAAAAGGAGCGGGGCTATATCACTGTGGACTCAGCTGTGGGAGAGGGGAGCTGCTTTTCTGTGTTTCTGCCGGTTATGACAAAACGGTAAGAATTTTCCCAGCCTTCTGTAAGGGCTCTGTAAGGCGGCTCTGGTATCATAGAGTCAGAAAGGATAGAAAACAAAATGGAAGCTGTAAAAGTAGCGGATCTGCAAAAAGCATTTCCCGGCCCTCCGGGAACGGAAGAAGTGCTTAAATCTGTATCCTTTTCCCTGGAAGAGGGCAGCTTTACTGCCCTGACTGGTATCTCCGGCTCCGGCAAGACCACCCTCATCCATCTGCTGGCAGGGTTTCTGAAAGCCGATGCTGGCAGTATTTCTCTCCTTGGCAGAGACATACAGGACATGAGCGTAAAGGAAGCGGCCATCTTCCGCAGAAGACACGTTAGCGTGGTATTCCAGGAACCGGCTCTCCTTCCTTCCCTCACAGTGGAAGAGAACATTGTCCTTCCCATTGTCATGGACACAGGAAGGCTGCTGGATACAGAGCGTCTGGAGCAGATCATGGACTCCCTTCTACTGACAGAGAAGAGGCGGAGATGTCCGGCAGAATTATCCGGCGGTGAAAAGCAGCGGTGTGTATGTGCCCGGGCGCTTTTTTCTGATACAGAGCTGATCCTGGCGGATGAACCTGCCGCCAGGCTGGACACCAGGCAGGCGCTGGAATTAATGGGCGCCCTGAAAGAGTGCACCCGTACTTGGCACCGGACAGTTCTTATGGCCACCCACAACCTGGATCTGGCACAGATCTGTGACAGCCAGCTGGAACTAAAAGACGGCTCCATCTGTTTTCTTTAGGTGACGGATATGAAGATCATATGGAAAGTTCTGATAAAAGAGATCCGGCAGAAGCCGGGAAGATTTGTCATTCTCACAGCAGGCATGACCGCGGCCATCTTTCTTATCACAGTCATGACTGTCTTTTCCTCGTCCTGCCTCCATGCCATGATCCTGCAGGAAAAGAAAGAAAACGGTCCATACGAGGCCATCTTCCATGATCTGCCCCCCGGACAGGCTGACTCCCTTTCAGAGAATTCTGAGATCCGCCAGGTCTGGACGCTGAACCAGTGTCCGGAGGAGAGGGGGCAGACCAGTTCTTCCAAAGCCTCTGCTTCCGGCCGCGTATGCTGCGGCGTCTCTTTTAAGCGCATCTCTCTTTCAGTTTTCAAAAGATCCCAGGAGGTGGGAGAGGCCATCGGCATGGATGTTCTGCCCGAGGAAGAGCGGCCGATCCTCCTGGCCCGCACCAATCATACGGTGGTATCCCTCTATGACATCACTTTCAACGAAAAGCTGCTGGGCTACTATGGCGTGAACGTCGCCGGGACCACAGCAGGCTCCGCCTGGGCCATCCTTCTTCTGGACTTTGTCATTGCCCTGTTTGCCGCCGCTCTTTTGTATTACGCATCCCTCTCCGGCATGGAAGAAAAACTGAAGATCACCGGTCTTTTGGACGGTATCGGCATATCCGAAAAGCAGAAGCTTGGGTTTGCCTTTGGAGAGAACCTGCTGGCAGGCTGCCTGGCCATTCCTGCCGGCGTCCTTCTGGGCCTTTTGGCTCTTTCCGCAAGCATCCGCTGGCTGAAAGACAGATACTTCCCTGTAGAAGAGCTGCAGATCCATGTAAATCCTGTGCTGCTTCTGGCCGTCCTTGCAGGTACCATTCTTCTTGCTCTCCTTTCCGCCCAGGGGCTGTATGACCGGGTCAGAAAGGAGACGGTGCTCCATCTCATCTCCGGATACGACGAGGAGGAGGATGTGAACCGGACGGCTGTCCTCCTTGGGGCAGGGCGGCATTTCTTCAAGGCTGAAACGCTTCTGGCTGTCAAAAATGTCATCATGAATCACAGAAATTACAGTGTCTCCTCCGTTCTTCTTGTGATCGCGCTGTGCGTTTTTATGAACGGGATCGTGTACATGGAAGGCCTGACCTCACCGCCGGTGGTGGCGGATCAGTCCCTTCCCTTTGTGTCCCTGTGGGCTTCCGCAGAGGGCGGCGATACAACTGCTATCCAGAAAACTGCCTCCAGCCTGGAGGAGATCGAAGGCGTTGATACGATATCTGTGGTAAAAGAGGCAGAAGAGTACAGTGTCTTTGAGGGAATGGATATAGAGGGGATGAAAGCCTATCTGTCACAGATCCAGGATGAAAATATTCTCTCCGATATCGCGAACTATGAAGAGTATGACATGCCTTTAGAAATGATCATGGGTGACAGTATGATCCGAAGAGCCATCCGGATCATAGGCGTAGACGACCAGACATTTCAGCGCCTCCTGGGGCAGAGCGGAGCTACAGACACTGCCCCTGAACATGGCGCCGTATTACAAAGCAGCACCTGTCTTCCGACAGAAGAGGGAACCTTTCCCCTGTTCATCCAGGGAGAACAGACAACACTTTCTATCCTTAACACCATCCCATACCTAAGTGACAAAGAGATCCTTTTCCCGGAACATCTTTCCACGTCCGCCTCTTCGGACACTCTCGCCCATTTAGATGGAAATGTGATCCTCTATGTGCCCATGGGCACCTTTGACGAGATGATGGCAGGATATACCGATCCTTCCCTCTCCCTGGAGGTCACCCTTTCCAGGGACAAAGGAGAGAAAAGGGACCTGTCAGAAATCCTTTACCCTGACAACGCCGCCAGAAGGATGGAGGAAGACCGGGCAGTCATACAGAAGATAGAAGAGAAGTTAAAGGGGACCTCCCTGGAAGACCTGCAGTTCTACAGTCTCGCCGAAGAGTACCAGAAATCCTTTTTCGTCGGCGGAAAAGGGGCACGGCTCCTGCTTGTCACCGCCCTGGTGAGTACCGTGTGGATCGCCTCCATCCTGATCACGCTGCAAAGAGACGCGGCCTGCATACGGAGAAGAAAAAAGGAATTCGCCCTCTTACAGTCCATCGGCATGCCTTCCGGCAGGATCATACGGATGATCTTTCTGGAACATCTTACCTTTGCATTTGCAGGCGGGCTGGTGGGTATCCCTTTAAGCATATTTATCTTATCCGGTGTTTACAATGACGGCGGCGCGCCACAGATGCAGTCTGCGCTGGATGTGCCGATGGATCTTGTAGCAGGGCAGATCTTTCTGACTGCCTGTGTTGTACTGATCCCCTTCTTATATACGGTAAGAGAATTAAGGAAAATGGATATGATCGCTGTTATACGAAAGGAGGAGGCGTAACATGAAAGAAACCTACAGCATCCGGGCAGAACAGATCAGCAGGACATACGGAAGCGGCAGGGCAGGTGTCCATGCACTGAAGCCCACATCCCTCCAGATAAAGAATGGGCAGTTCACAGCCATCCTTGGGCCCTCCGGGTGCGGAAAGTCCACCCTGCTCCACGTCCTGGGCGGCATCGATGCTCCTGACCGGGGGAGAGTATGGATCAACGGAACAGAGCTTTACAGTATGAAAAAAGGAGACCGCTCCGTCTTCCGAAGGCGGAAGATCGGCATGGTCTATCAGTCCATCTACCTTCTCCCGGGACTGAACATAGAAGAAAACATTGCGCTTCCTCTTCTTCTGGACGGCAGAAACATTTCCAGAAAGCATCTGGAAACCCTCCTGAGTCTGACAGGGCTGACAGGGAAAAAGGCTGCCCTCCCCTGCCAGCTCTCCGGAGGCCAGCAGCAGAGAGCAGCCATCGCAAGGGCCGCGGCAGCCTCCCCGGATGTGATCCTGGCCGACGAGCCGACAGGCAATCTGGACAAAAAGAACAGGGATATTGTCATGAAGCTCTTTCGCAGGATGAACCAGGCCTGTCACATGACCATCCTCATGGTGACACACGATGAAGCGCTGGCAAAGCAGTGTGACCGGATCCTTTATATGGAAGACGGGAGAGTGATCCGGGATACGGATATGTGAGACAGCTCCCTAGAGACACAAATAATTAATTGTAAAAGATCAGTTTGACACATACAGCGCGACAGGAAGGCTACTGATAGGAATATTAAAAAATTTAGCGGGTTTGGGCTTTCGGTTATGCAAGTTGCACAAGAAAGCCCGCCCGCATTTTTTATTTTTTTGATTGTATAATATTAGTGTTTTATTGTATAATTTTTATAATAATATGAGAGGGGCTGTTTTAAAATGCGTTATATTGTCGATATTTTACAATTTGCTGTAGTAATACTTATTGTAGGTCTTATTGCAGAAAGATTTATGTCAAAAAAGGGAAAAGAAGTAAAAAATATAAATTATTATTTAAAAAAGGGGAATAGTTTACCTATTTCAATTTTAAAAGCAGTTGGTGCAGGGTATGTTTGGTGGTATAAAACATTCTTTAAAGTTGTAGTTGTTGCTGTTTTATCTTGGTTTGGAGCACCTATGACGAGAGAAGAGGAACAAGAGCAAGAAGATCTTGAGTATATGATGTATATGCAACAGCAAGAAGAAGAGAATAAATAAAAACCTGTGAATACAGATAAGGAGCGAAGCTTAACGGCTTCGCTCTCTTTTTTATAGAACCTTTGTGAATTATAAGACCTGTTCCCCCATTCAGGAGTTCTTCCTCAAATTGTACATTTAGAAAAATTGTGCTAAAGACTGCAAAAATTGGAATAAAGAAATCAAAATCACAGAGAACGGAATCGGGACAGCGGATGATTCCAGAAGAATCCAATTTATAAGAGAAGCGCTTAGCGGAGTGAAAGCCTGTGTGGCAGACGGAATCCCTGTGATCGGATATCTGCACTGGTCTCTCCTTGATAACTTTGAGTGGCAGAAAGGATTTGCAAAGACCTTCGGTCTGATCGCTGTAGACCGGACGACTCAGAAGCGGCATCCGAAGGAAAGTCTGAAGGTCCTGGGCACATATTCAGCAAATGCCGCTACAGGAAAAGGTACACCTCATCTGCGCCATTCATAAAATTTATTTATGAGACCTATTGACCGATTGTTACTACCGCTTGATACAATAAGCACAGTGATTGCAAGGAGAAGGAAAAACAAAAGGAAAATAAGCTTAGTTTAAGGAGGATCTTACAATGAGTAAATCAGTATTAATCATATCCGCCAGTCCGAGACAGGGCGGAAATTCAGACACCCTTTGCGACCAGTTCGCGAAGGGCGCAAAAGAAGCAGGTAATGAAGCAGAAAAACTGCGGCTCTCAGATCTTCATATCGAATACTGCTCCGCCTGTTATGCATGTAAAAAGATCGGCCACTGTGTAAAGCAGGATGATATGGAGTATGTGCTGGATAAGATGCGAGCAGCCAATGTGATCGTACTTGCCACACCGGTCTATTTCTACACGATGAACGCACAGCTCAAGACAATGATAGACCGGACTCTGGGCGGTGCACAGAAACCGGGACTCGAGAACAAGGAATTCTGTCTGATTGCTACGGCCGCAGACGGCAGGAAAGCGATGGAGCGCACGATCGACGGCATCCGCGGGTATCTGGAATGTCTGCCAGGTTCAAAAGAACGAGGTGTGATATACGGTGCAGGTGCATGGCAGATCGGTGATATACTCGAAAATCCGGCTATGCAGGAGGGAGTATCCCAAAGTTTGTGTAAACCTTCAAACTGATGTAAGATAGACTTAC
>NZ_CAUGIN010000009.1:0-92098 GCF_959599685.1 Lachnoclostridium phocaeense | reverse complement strand
GCTTCGGTCCCTCAGCTGTAGCTGTGATGAACGGAAGGTTGATGTTTGTTGTTGTAGCGGAGGAGAGCTCTTTCTTTGCTTTCTCAGCCGCCTCTTTCAATCTCTGGAGAGCCATCTTGTCTGTGGAAAGGTCAACACCTTCCATTCTCTTGAACTCAGAGATCATATAGTCTGTGATCTTCTGGTCGAAGTCATCACCGCCCAGTCTGTTGTTTCCAGCTGTTGAGAGAACTTCGATGACACCGTCGCCGATCTCGATGATAGATACATCGAATGTACCGCCGCCGAGGTCATATACCATAATCTTCTGCTCTTTTTCATTGTCAAGGCCGTATGCCAGGGCTGCTGCTGTAGGCTCGTTGATGATACGTTTTACATCCAGGCCTGCGATCTTGCCGGCATCTTTTGTAGCCTGACGCTGAGCATCGTTGAAGTAAGCAGGAACTGTGATGACAGCCTCTGTCACTTTCTCTCCGAGGTATCCTTCTGCGTCAGCTTTCAGCTTCTGAAGGATCATAGCGGAGATCTCCTGCGGAGAATATTTCTTTCCGTCGATGGATACCTTGTAATCAGATCCCATCTCTCTTTTGATAGAAGAAATTGTCTTCTCAGCGTTTGTAACTGCCTGACGTTTTGCAGGCTCCCCTACCAGACGCTCTCCCGTCTTTGTAAATGCAACTACAGACGGTGTGGTTCTTGCGCCTTCTGTATTAGCGATGACTACCGGCTGTCCACCTTCCATAACGGCGACACAGCTGTTTGTTGTACCTAAGTCAATACCAATGATTTTTCCCATGATTAATTCCTCCTGTTATATTTTAAATTTCGTTGTTTGCTTTTTAGTTGGCCACCTTCACCATGCTGTGTCTCACAACACTGTCACGGTACATGTAACCTTTCTGGAATTCTTCAGCCACAATGTTCTCACCAAAGCTGTCATCCTCCACATGCATCACTGCATTGTGGAAATCCGGGTTGAATTCCTGTCCCACTGCCTCGATCGGCTTGACACCAATCTCTGCCAGTGTGGTCATCATCTGTTTGTACACCTTATCCATGCCCTGCATGAAGGGGTGGTCCTTCTCCTCCTCTTTCACTGCATCCAGCCCTCTCTCGAAGCTGTCCACAACGGGGAGGATCTTCTCTATGATATCTTTCGCTCCAACTTCATACATCTGGGATTTCTCCCTCTCTGTACGCTTGCGGAAGTTATCAAACTCAGCCATTTGTCTTGTGAGCTTATCTGTCAGCTCCTCGATCTTCTCATCTTTTTTATCTTTCTTCTTTCTGCCAAAAAATTTCTTTCCCTCGGTCTTTTCCTCCTCGGAGGAAACTTCCTCGTCATCCTCTTTCGGGCTCTCTGTGCTGTCTTTCTCAGCTCTCTCCGCGTCTTCTGCGGAGGATTCGCCGCCTTCGCCCTGATCTTCCTGCTGGGCAGCGGTCTTCTTGGCCTCTTCCACAGCCTCTTTTACCATATCTTCCTGGCTTTTTTCCTGATTTACTTCTTTGCTGTTTTTATTTTCTTCCAAGGGTCCATCCACCTTTCTTATTCTTTATTATGGAAAATCGCATCCAACTCACCCTGCAGGTGTTTCAGCGATTTTAACACATGTTCGTAATCCATACGCTTCGGGCCGATGATACCTATCGTTCCCTTCATGCCGTCCCCCAATTCATACGTAGCTGTGACGACACTGCAGTCTTTCATGGTCTGCACCGGTGTCTCGTCTCCGATATACACCTGGATGCCTGTGTTGTCTTCCTGGGAAAGAGTCTGGGTAACCAGCTCTGTGAGCTGCTGCTTTTCCTCAAAGGCACTGATGATCTCCTGTGCGCTCTTCTTGTCGCTGAGCTCCGGATATTTGAAAATATTCGTGGCCCCGCTGGTGTAGATCTGCATGTCTTCATCTAACTGGATGGCATCTGCCACCGCATCGAGCACATCGCTGATCACCGCGCTGTGGATGCCCGCCTGTTCCTTCAGCCTTGCTATCAGTCCCAGGTTGATCTCCTCAATGGACATACCGTTCAGTGTGGTATTGAGCAGCATGTTCAGCTTCAGAAGATTTTCATTGCCAAGCGGCTCATCTACATTGATGATCTTGTTCTTGATAACATTTCCTCCAAGCACGATCACCGCAATGATCTGCTCATCGTCCACCTGGGAGAGCTGAATGAATTTCAGCTTGTTGGCGCTGTTCATGGGAGTGGAAACCATGGTCGCATAGTTGGTGTTCGCCGCCAGAACTCTTGCGGCCTGCTTCAGGAGCTGATCCATCTTGTCTGCTTTGTCCAGCATCTGCTCCTGCATCTCATTAAGCTCCTGTTCCTTCTCCTCCATCAGCATATCCACATATAGGCGGTATCCCTTGTCGGAAGGAATCCTTCCCGCTGATGTATGGGGCTGCAGGATATATCCCAGCTCTTCCAGATCCGCCATCTCATTTCGGATCGTCGCAGAGCTCAAATTCAGGTCCGTGTACTTGGAAATGGTCCTGGAACCTACCGGCTCCCCTGTCTCCAGGTAGTTCTGGATGATCGCATGAAGAATTTTCAGTTTTCTCTCACCCAGTCCGTCTCTGACCTGCATCCTGGCTGCCTCCTTTTTTATTGTTAGCACTCATTTGGTACGAGTGCTAATCTCTACGGTTACTAATGTATCACTCTGGTTTTTGTTTGTCAACAGGATTTATAATTTTTTTACACTTTACGTGAAATTTATGAAAATTCTTATTTTATATGCTATACTCTAGTTCTGACCTGGCCCATGCGGCCAGATTCTGCCTGAAAGGAAGGACAAAAATGGACAGAACCATCGACTATATAATAGGAAAAGAAGAAGACGGCCTACGGGTGGAACAGGTTCTCAGGCGAAAAGGCTACTCCCGCCAGAATCTCTCTGTCATAAAAAGGATGCCCCAGAGCATCCTTGTAAACGGTGTACATGCTTATATGCGCGGACAGGTACAGACAGGAGACACCCTGAGAGTCCAGATCCACGAGACCGGAGTCTCCGGGAAAATACCGCCCATACATCTGCCCCTGGATATCGTATATGAAGATGAAGATATCATCGTCATCAACAAGGCGGCAGGCATGCCCATACACCCCTCCATGAACAACTACACCAATTCCATGGCAAATGCCCTTGCATGGTACTACAAAGAGCAGGGCAAACCCTTCATCTTCCGCTGCTCCAACCGGCTGGACCGGGATACCTCCGGCCTGACTGTGGTGGCAAAGCACCTGGTCAGCGCCGGCATTCTCTCCACCATGACAGCAGAAAAGATCCTGGAGCGGGAGTATCTGGCCATTGTATCCGGACACGTATTCCCCTCCGCCGGCACCATCTGTGCCCCTTTAGCCCGCAAGGGCACCTCCATCATCGAGCGGATGGTGGATTTTGAAAAGGGGGAAGAGGCAGTCACTCACTATGAGACGCTGGGGCACTACGGCCCCCACAGCCTTGTAAAACTGAAGCTGGAAACCGGCCGCACCCACCAGATCCGGGTCCACATGCAGTATCTGGGCTATCCTCTCATTGGAGACTACCTCTACAATCCGGATATGACGCACATCAGCCGGCAGGCTCTCCACTCCCACCGGCTGTCCTTTCCCCATCCCATGACCGGGGAACCTATGGAATTCACTGCCCCTCTTCCGGAGGATATGCAGAAAGTGCTCCGGGTCACATCGTTCTCTCCAGCTTCACAAGAGTGAAAAAGAAGACCCCGGAACCATTTTCTCTTCTCCGGGATCTTCTCTTTGCACGTCCGCTTTCTGCACGCTCTTTTAGCTCAGTTCGATCTTTGCAGCCTCCTCAGGCTTAAAAGCATTGTCCAGATCATAGATATTGTGTCCGGTAGACTCTCCCAATACTCTTCCCTCCAGGGAATAGCAGCGGATAAAGCGCTTGGGGGCAATGCTGGACCAGTGCTCCACATCCCAGGTCATGTACCCGTCCTCATCCGACTTTTTCTCCTTCAAGTACAGATCCACCTGGCGTCCATCCTGCATGATCTTGATAAGGTCCTTGTAATCAGCGATCTCCACGTCTTCCTTTTTTACTGTGTCGTAAATCTTCATCTCTCTCTCCTCCTGCCCTGCCCGGGCTGTCGTTCTAGCATCAGTTTACTCTCATCTGCCGCTAAAGACAAGCGGGAATTTTCTCTTTATTTTTCGTGATCGCGGGCACATTCCCGGGCCGTCCCCCTCAGAATCTCCAATCCATGGTCCAAATGAGGAAGAAGATAGTCCAGCGCCTCTCTCACCGCCTTGGGGCTGCCGGGGAGATTGACGATCAACGTCCCGCCGCGGATGCCGGACACAGCCCGGCTGAACATAGCCCTTGGGGTGATGGACATGGAATAGTTCCGTATGGCCTGCGCGATCCCGTCAGCCATCCGGTCGCAGGCGGCGATGGTGGCCTCCGGTGTCAGATCCCTGGGCGAAAAACCGGTGCCCCCTGTGGTGAAGATCACATGGACCTGCCTCTGGTCAGCCAGACGGATGAGCTGGCTCTTCAGAGATTCCACCCCGTCAGCCAGGAGCAGCTGCTCTTTGACCTCATAGCCCGCCTTCTCCAGCATCTCCGCCACCAGCGGGCCGCTCTTGTCCTCCCGCTCCCCTTTAGCTCCCTTGTCACTGAGGGTGATCACGGCCGCGGTAAAAGGAAGGTCCGGCGCAGGCATCTCTGCTTGCACCTGGTCTCCCTTTTGGATGCGTCCCCCCTTTATCACCTGGGCAAACACCCCCTCCCGGGGCATGATGCAGTCCCCCATGCGCCTGTAGATCTCGCAGTGGCTGTGGCACTCTTTTCCGATCTGGGTCAGCTCCAGGACAGCCTCACCGCCCACCATAAGGCGGGTTCCCACCGGAAGTGCCCGCAGGTCCATCCCTTCTATAATGAGGTTTTCCCCGAAGGCTCCCGGATCTACCTCCGCCCCCCTCCTGCGGAAATCCTCGATCTTTTCAAAAGAGAGAAGGCTCACCTGGCGGTGCCAGTTTCCCGCATGGGCATCCCCCTCAATTCCCCAGTCCTCTCTGAGGACCGCCTCTCCCACAGGAGTTTTGACCGTCCCCCGCTCTTTGCTGATGCATATCTCCAAAAGTCTGCTCAACTTCTTATCCTCCAATCCTGTTCATATTCTTCTGCTCTGTTCCCTCTTCCGCAGCCCGACCAAACTGGTGGCAGGCCGGCTTCTCCCAGACCGTCTGCCGGATCGCCGATCGGATCTCCTGGTCAGACGCCCCCTGCCGCAAGAGCCGCCGCAGATCCGCCCCTTCCGCATACTGAAGGCAGGGCTTTAAAAACCCCTCCGCACTCAGCCTGACCCGGTTGCACTCGCCGCAGAACTTGTGAGAAAGGGCGCTGATAAACCCGATCCTTCCCCGGAATCCCTCAAAGGTCACGTAAGAGGCAGGGCCATTCCCCGCCGGAGCCTCCCTGCTGTCTGCCTTCTTTTCCGATCCAAATGTATCCCGCAGGCTCCGGAGTACCTCCTCCTGGCTGCACAAAGGGAAATTTTTCCCCAGGCCCATCGGCATCATCTCGATAAAACGCACATCTATCTCCCGGTCTCTTGCAAGCTTTGCCAGGCTGCACCACTGCTCCTGGCTGTCTCCCGCAAGGGGCACACAGTTGAGCTTTACCCGTATCCGGGGAAATTCTTTCATTTTCTCCAGGCTGGCAAGTACCTTCTCCAGCCCGTCTCGCCTTGTAATAGCACGGTACTGTTCCCGGTCCAGCGTATCCAGGCTGACGTTCACAGCCTGGATTCCTGCTGCCGCCAGCTGTGCAATCTGCTCTCCCAGAAGGATCCCATTGGTGGTCAGCGTCACCTCCTCCACCTGATCCAGCGCCGTCAGCATGGACACCAGACTGTGCAGCTCCCTTCTCACAAGAGGTTCCCCTCCTGTCAGCTTGATCCTTGTGATCCCCAGCCCGGCGGCAATCCGGGCAATGCGCGTGATCTCCTGGTAGGTGAGGATCTCACTGTGGGAAATCTGCTCTACTCCCTCCGCCGGCATGCAGTAGACACAGCGAAGATTGCAGCGGTCCGTCACCGAAATTCTCATATAGTTGATCGATCTTCCATATTGATCTGTCATAAACGTATCCTATCTCCCTGCGAAGCGGCGGCCTGCCTTCTACAGAACCGTCTTTATCCAGAACTAAGTTTAACTGCATACGAAAAAAAAGGCAAGCCATGCTTGACATTTCATTCGTCCTGTCATATTATTGTACTATGTCAGTAATACATTAATACAAATCTGCAAAGGAGGCACTCACATGGAACAAGTGATCTTAAAGACAAACCACCTCACAAAACGCTACGGCCACCGAGCCGTTGTAGAAAATCTGTCCATGACCATATACAAGGGGGACATCTACGGATTTATCGGAAAAAACGGAGCCGGAAAGACAACGCTCATCCGCATGGTGACCGGTCTTGCCACCCCCAGCGACGGCAGCATCCGTCTCTTTGGCAGCGGCAGTCTGCTGGAAGGTCGCCGCAGGATCGGCACTGTCATAGAAGCACCGGCCTTTTACCCCGGCATGACCGCATATGAAAACATCATCGCTTTCTCCAAGCTCCAGGGACTCCATGATTTCTCCCATGCGGAGTATCTGCTTGAACTGGTTGGCCTGTCCCACACAGGAAAGAAAAAATGCCGGAACTTCTCTCTTGGCATGAAGCAGCGCCTGGCCATCGCCATTGCGCTCATCGACGACCCGGAGCTTCTCATCCTGGATGAGCCCACCAACGGTCTGGACCCAGAAGGCATGAAGGAAGTCCGGGACCTGATTCTGAAACTGAACCAGGAAAGAGGCATTACGGTCCTCGTATCCAGCCACATCCTGGGCGAGCTATCCAAATTCGCCACACGGTACGGTATCATCCACCACGGGAAGCTGATCGATGAGTTCACTGAAGAAGACCTATGGCGAAGGTGCACAGGAAACGGCCGCCAGGAGATTGACCTGGAAGACTACTTTTTAAGCAGGATCGGAGGTAAACAGGCATGTTAAATTTGATAAGAAGTGACATTTTCAAACTGAAAAAGGCAAAATATTTCTGGATCCTGCTGATCATCAATATTCTCCTGGCTGTCAGCACTGTCTGCCTTCTGGATTTCACCTACAAACTGGCCGGAGACTCCATAGAAGCCCAGCTCTCCCAGGAGCAGGCCGCCCTGGACGACGCAGGCATGAATGTGTCCGTGGAGGGCATTCCCACAGGTCACGACCAGCTCAGCACCTCAAGCCAGATGCTGACCTTCTTTGCGGGAAACACCACGCTGCTTATGGCTGTCCTCATCTCGCTCTTTGTCGGGAGCGAATTCAACAACGGGACTGTCAAGATCATCGCTTCCCGAAATTACAGCCGACTGAAGATCTATCTGTCCAAACTGTTTGTAGGCATCCTGGCCTCCGTCCTCTTCACCCTGGTGTTTGTCCTGGCTGCCACCATGACCGCCACGGCTCTCTGGGGCTTTGGGGATGTATCCGGCTCCTATGCTTCCCAGCTGCTGCTGAAAGGAGCTCTGGAACTGCTTCTGGGCGCCTCCTACGTGTCCCTCTTTGTCATGTTCAGTTTTCTGATCCGGCAAAACGGGGGCTCTCTGGCTGCCAACATCTGCTTTCTGGAATTCACTTCCCTCGTGGTCACCTTAGGGGAGATGCTTATCCACCATTTTCTCGGCAGGACAGTCACCCTGTCAGACTACCTGCCGGACATGTGCATGACAGCCCTCACCCAGAATCCGGACAGGAATACGCTCCTGCGAGCCGCCCTGGTGGGAGTTTGCTTCCTGCTTGTGCCCACTCTTGTCGGGGCAGCCAACTTTCGGAAGAGGGATATTAAGTAATTCAAAAAACACTGCGCAAGACTTACGTCTTCACAGTGTTTTTTATTATCCGTATTATCTTTCAGGAAATCTCTTAGCAGATCTTGTGGATCCAGCCTTCCGGGGCCTCAATGTGTCCCATCTGGATGCCTGTCAGTGTATCGTACAGCTTCTGGATCGTGGGGCCCATCTTCTCCATACCGCTGGGGAAGCAGATCTCCTTGTCGTGATCCACGATCTTTCCAACCGGAGAGATGACTGCCGCTGTACCGCACAGACCGCACTCTGCAAAATCTTTCACCTCATCCATGTAGACTTCCCTCTCCTCTGTCTTCAGTCCAAGGTAGTGCTCAGCCACATAGAGAAGAGAACGTCTTGTGATGGAAGGCAGGATCGTGGGGGACTTAGGTGTGACCACTGTATTGTCTTTTGTCACAAAGAGGAAGTTGGCTCCTCCTGTCTCCTCCACCTTGGTCCTTGTGGCGGAATCAAGGTACATGTTCTCGTCAAATCCCTTCTCATGGGCGTCAACGATAGCGTACAGGCTCATGGCGTAGTTCAGACCTGCCTTTACATGACCTGTGCCGTGGGGAGCTGCCCTGTCGTAGTCACATACCCGGATAGTGATCGGCTTAGCGCCGCCCTTGAAGTAGGGGCCTACCGGTGTGGTGAATACACGGAACTGGTACTCCTCTGCCGGTTTTACGCCGATAACAGAGTTGGAACCGAACATGTACGGCCGGATATAGAGCGTAGCCCCTGAGCCATACGGCGGAACATAGGCTGCATTCGCTTCCACTACCTTGTGGACCGCATCCACAAAGCGATCCTCCGGAAATGCCGGCATCTCCAGTCTCTTAGCAGAAGCAACCATTCTCTGTGCATTCAGATCCGGGCGGAAAGTAACGATGTGTCCATCCTCCGTCGTGTAGGCTTTCAGTCCCTCGAAACATGTCTGCGCGTACTGAAGAACACAGGCACATTCGTTGAGCACGATATTAGCGTCAGATGTCAGTGTACCTTCATCCCATGCTCCATCCTTATAATTGGAAACGTATCTCTTATCGGTCTGCATGTAAGCAAATCCAAGATTAGACCAGTCGATATTCTTTTTTTCCATGGATTATTCCCCCGTTCTGTGTTTTATTGGTCAATGCTTATCTTCTTGATCTTTTTTCATTATAGTACGGTCATCCGCAAAATTCAAGAGTGCGCTCTGTTTTTTTGTCATCAATTTGAGAGGCAGCTTCCCGCCGTCCGCTGACCGTCTCCACTGACTACCTCTCCATCATGCTGATGGACTCGATCCCCACGCTTCCACCGCGCACTACTTCAATGCTCTTGAACTCCTCCTTCATGAGCTTGATCACCGCATCATTTTTGGTGGCCGTCTGCACAAATTCCAGAAGAAGGCTGTCTTTTCCGTAGTCAATGACCTTGGCCTTGAAGGTCTCCGCGATCTGAAAAGCCTCCACCTTGTCCTCAGCGCTGCAGTTTTTCACCTTCACGTACAGGATCTCCTTCATTCGGACAAAAATGTCTGTAAAATCGATGACCTTGATGACCTCCACCAGCCGGTTGAGCTGTTTTTTGATCTGCTCAAAGGTCTCGTCGTCGCTGACTGTGGCGATGGTCATCCTGGACACCGTGGGGTCTTCCGTTGTCCCCACAGTGAGGCTGTCCATGTTGTAGGACTTTCCGGAGAAAAGTCCTGAGATCTTGGAGAGAACACCTACCTGATTCTCCACATACAGGGATATCCATCTTTTCTTCATTCCGTTGCTCATATTCCTTCTCTCCTTTCTAGCAGTCCATGATCATTTCTTTTAATGTGCCGCCGGGCTGGATCATGGGGTACACCAGATCCTCCGGGTCAATGAGGAACTCAATGATATAGGGGGTCTTTTTGCTCCTGGCCGCCTCTTCGAAAGCAGGGCGGATCTCTTCTTTCTTCGTCACCCGGATGCCTTTGGCCCCGTAGCTCTCCGCCAGCTTCACAAAATCAGGCGTGTAGGGCGGACACTCCACCTCGCCGCATTTTCCCCGGCAGGCTGCCCCGGACCGCAGGCATGTCATGGAATAGCGCTTGCCGTAGAAGAGCTTCTGCCACTGGCGAACCATGCCCAGCACGCTGTTGTTGAACACACAGCTTATAATAGGAAGTTCCTCCAGCACAGCCGTGGCTATCTCCTGAATATTCATCTGCATGCCGCCGTCACCGGATATGGAAATCACGGTTTTGTCCGGATTGCCGATCTTGGCGCCAATCGCTCCGGGAAGGCCATACCCCATGGTCCCCAGTCCGCCGGACATAAGGAGCTGTTTCTTCGGGGTCATCTCCAGAAACTGAGAAGTAAACATCTGGTGCTGTCCCACGTCCGTCACGACGATCGCTTCCTCGAACATCTCATTGATGACATCCAGGATATCCTTGGGCGTCATCACAGGTTTTTTCTTCATAGTCAGAGGATGCTCCTCCTTCCACCCGCTGATCGCCTTCTGCCAGTCTTCCGTCTGGCAGGGCTCCACGTACTCCAGCATCTTATCCACAGCCTCCTTGGCGTCAGCCACAATGGGAATGTCAACCTGTACATTTCTGGAGATGGCGGATGTATCTATATCAATATGCACGATTTTAGCCTTGGGCGCAAAGGAGTGGAGTTTTCCTGTGATCCTGTCGTTAAATCTTGTTCCAATGGAGAAGAGAAGATCACACTCATTTACTGCCATGTTGGCTGCATAGGCTCCGTGCATGCCAAGGTTTCCCACAAAAAGCGGATGATTTGTGGGGATGGCGCCCCTCCCCATGACCGTAGTCACGACAGGAACACTGGTCTTCTCCACCAGCTCTGTGAAGGCCTCCCCCGCATGGGCGATGTTGACGCCGCCTCCTGCCAGGAAAAGAGGTCTCTCCGCCTTGGAGAGCATTTTGATGGCCCTCTTGAGCTGCCCAATGTGCACATGGGTATTCGGCTTGTAGCCTCTTATATTCACTGTGGCGGGATACTCGGCGCTGCCCAGCTCTCCCATCACATCTTTTGGCAGATCCACAAGCACCGGGCCCGGGCGTCCTGTTCTGGCAATGTAGAAGGCCTCTTTGATGATCCGTCCCAGATCTTCTCTGTCGCGCACAGTGACACCGTACTTTGTGATGCTCCTTGTAATGCCTACAATGTCAACTTCCTGGAAGGCGTCATTTCCTATGAGATGCCTTGCCACCTGTCCGGTAAAACACACAAGGGGGACACTGTCATAGTTGGCCGTGGCAAGACCTGTCACCAGGTTGGTGGCGCCAGGTCCGCTGGTCACCAGACAGACCCCTACTTTTCCGGTGGAGCGGGCATAGGCATCCGCCTCATGAACAAGAGCCACTTCCTGCCGCGGCAGGATCACCTTGGTGTAATCCTGTTTATAGAGCTCATCGCTGATATCAATAGTACAGGCGCCGGGGTAGCCAAAGATGGTGTCTACCCCCTCCTCCTTCAGCGCTTTTACAAGCAGTTTGTTTCCAGAAATTTTCTTCATACTTTACCTCCTTAATGACCGTCATAAACACGGGTTAGAGAATAAAGAAACCCTAAGCCATAAAGCTTAGGGCGAATATTCATCCGTGTTACCACCTAAATTCAGAGATCTGTACCTCTGCACTCTGTCAGTACGGGAACCTCTCTGCACACATAAGCATACAGCGCTCCGATACTGTTTCCCATAACGGGGGAATACCGTTGGAGTCTACTGCCGGGGGACTCTGTATACTGCAGTTACACAGAACATTCTGCCCGGGTTCGGTCCACTGCTCGAAGGCTACTTCCATACATCCATCACGAAGATTTCCACCATCCATCTTCTCTCTTGGCTTCCGGTATCTATGTACTCCTCCTTGTCATTGCATTTATTCAGATAATTTCTCTTATTATAGTTGATATACCTGTCAATTGTCAACTGACTTTTTTATTCTTTTTTCATCCACACTTCATCCGGAAAGTCTGCCTCCGGGGCATCCATATCCACGATGTGGTACGCCCCGTTCTCATAGTAAGCCGGCTTCATGCCGCCGGTCTTAAAAGCCTGTACAAGATCCTCCTCAGACCGGATTTCCATGGGGAAATACGTGGCGCAGACTCCCACCTTCTCCGGGACATGGCAGTCGCTGGCTCCCACAGGTATCAGGTTCAGCTTTTTTGCGTAGGATGCCGCTGTCAGACAGGCATCCCGGTGGGTGCTGCCGTTCAGCACCTCGATGCCGGACAGGCCTGTCACCTCGTCCAGATGTTCCTCCATCCCCCTCCTGTTGTTGCGGAAAGGGTGGGCGCTGTAACAGACTCCGCCCTGTTCCCTGACAAGGTCGATAAATGCCTGGGCGCTGATCCGCTCTCTTGGATAGTCATCGATGCCGTAGGCGATGATGTCCCCCTGCAGGGAGTAGAACTCGATCCCCACGAAAATGGGGAAGCCGATCTTCCGGGAATACTCCCTTGCAAATTCCCGTATATCCATGTTGTCGTGATCCGTAATACAGATAGCATCCAATCCTTTTTTCTTCGCAATCTCAACGATTTCCTCCAGTGCAAGAAAGCTGTCTCCGGAATTGCGCATCTCGTGCATATGCAGGTCGATAAACACGCCCGTCCTCCTCTCCTCTGCCCATGCAGATCAATTTGTTCTGAATGATTTGCCGCTTTCGCTGCCAGCTGCCGCCTCCAGGATTCTCCCGCAGACTGCTTTCCATGAAATCCGGTCCAGATCCGGTCCGCGCACCTGCTCCGCGCAGATGCTTTCTCCGATCTTCTCTGCCAGCTTCCTCTCAAAGACAGGCAGATCCTCCGGGCAGGGCTCGGCCCCCCGCCTCATCCGGGGAGGCTCTACATAGAAGACAGGTGCGTGAGACACATAGGTTTCCATGAAGGGGCGAATCCCCGGCAGATCTGTCACCACCACCTTGCAGCCGCAGGCAAGCGCCTCCATGACAGTAAGGGGCAGTCCCTCATAGAAAGACGGCAGCACAAAGACATCGCTTTCATTGTACACATCCGCCAGCTTTTCCTGGAGCAGCCTGCCGGCAAAAATGATCGGACAGGGACACGCCTCCGCCAGAGTGCGTATCCTGCCCAGCTCACCCTCGTCTCCATTCCCTCCGGCCAGCGTAAGCTGCAGCTCTCTTCCTCCTGTCTCCACCAGGGCCAGGCTGCGGATCAGGCTTGCCACTCCCTTTTCCTGGCTCACCTTCCCCGCAAACGCAAGGCGAACAGGGTGTGATGTCCCGCCATCATTCGCCTTTTCTTCTTCCATTGCTCTGTCTGCTTTCCTGAAAAAAATGCGGTCATTGTAGCCTGTTCCCGCTATGCGCACCCGGCTCTCCTCCACTTTGTACATCTCCAGGATCTCTTCTTTCTGTGCCTGGTGGAGGGCAAAAATGCCGTCCAGCTCTCTCATGTGCTCACAGATAAAATCTCTCTGGAGATCATGTTTTTTCATCTGCCGCAGATCCGTGTTGTGACAGAAACCGTATACAGGAATCTCACGCGCACAGTCCCGCACAAGGGCTGTGACAAGGTACAGATGATGGCAAAGGATCAGATCCGGATGAAAAGACTCCACCGCTTCTTTGATCTTACGGCGGAAAACCTCCATATAGACGCGGACCATCCGGTCATCCATAGTACTGTAGACCGTGCTCTCGTAGGGCATCTTGTCAGACATCCCGGGGATGGCAAAGGGCAGTTCCTCTGACCGGAAGTATACAGGAAAGAAGTCCACGCCTCCGGGAAGGCAGACCTCATCTTCCCGGTATACACCGGCAAGGACCGCCTGCAAATGTCCCTCGCGGCCCAGCTCCCGCACCACCTCTGTAAGATAGACCCCGCTCCCGGTACTGTCCGGCTTCTGTGCGGTAACGCTCAAGATCCTCATTTTCCCCCGGCGATCCTTTCATAGACAGTAAAATAATACTCCAGATCAAAATAGGTCTGCTCGTCACTTGTCTTGGTCATCTTCCACTCCGGGTCCACATCCAGATCCGGGAACCATGTATCCGCGTCATAGGCATGATCCGTCCTGGTCACATAGGCCTTCCTGCACCATGGAAGAAGGCTTCTGTAGATGCTCTCCCCTCCGATGACAAAAATATCCTTCCTGGCATATTTTTTCAGTTCTTCCATAAGCTCTTCCATAGAGTGGACGATGACAGCATCCCCCGCCTTATAGTCGGGATCTGTGGTGAGCACAATGTTGGTCCGGTTCTTCAGGGGCTGCCCTCCCGGAAAGCTCTCCAGCGTCTTTCTCCCCATGACCACTATTTTTCCTGTGGTTGTCTCCCGAAAAAATTTCATATCCTGGGGAATGCTGACAAGGAGTTTGTTATCCTTGCCAATGGCCCAGTTTTTATCTACATTTACGATCAGATTCATAGCATCCTCCCTATTTTCTCCCCTGTTTTAGATAGCCACCGGTATATTTTTGATCTGCTCATGTGTCTGATAATCGATGAGCTTCACATCCTCCGGTGTAAAGTCGTAAAAGTCTTTGACCTCCGGATTGAGCCAGAATCCGGGCGCCGGAAGGGGTTCCCTGGCGATCAGTTCCTCCACCATGGGGATGTGGCGGTCGTAAATGTGGGCGTCTGCGATCACGTGGACCAGCTCTCCCACCTGCATGTCACAGACCTGAGCCAGCATATGCAGAAGCACTGCATACTGGCACACATTCCAGTTGTTTGCCGTCAGCACATCCTGGGAGCGCTGGTTCAGAATCCCGTTCAGCGTGAGTCTGTTACTGTCCTTTTCCTTGGTCACGTTGAAGGTCATGCTGTAGGCACATGGATAAAGACCCATCTCATGGAGATCCTGATGCACGTACATGTTTGTCATGATGCGCCTGCTGTATGGGTTGTGTTTCAGGTCATAGATCACCCGGTCCACCTGGTCCATCATCCCCTCCTTATACTGATGTTTCACCTGCATCTGATAGCCGTAGGCTTTCCCGATAGACCCGTTCTCGTCAGCCCAGCTGTCCCAGATGTGGGAGTGGAGATCGTGGATATTGTTGGATTTTCTCTGCCAGATCCACAAAAGCTCGTCCGTGCAGCTCTTGATGGCTGTCCGGCGCAGGGTGAGAGCCGGGAACTCCTTTGACAGGTCATATCTGTTTACCACGCCAAACTTCTTGACTGTGTAAGCCGGTGTTCCGTCCTCCCACACGGGGCGCACCTTCTCCCCTTCCGTGCTGGTGCCGTTGTCTATGATATCCCGGCACATATGAATAAATACCTGATCTGCGTAACTCATATCATCCTCCGTTATCTGCCCTGATTTTTTCGCCTGTTTGCCAGGCTACTTTTTTTCGGGCGCTATGAATATTATAGCAGTTCAGGACTTCTTGTTCAACCATTGGTTCCCTGCGCCAGATCCTTAACTAGCCGAAACACTCTTTCAGAATGCCATCCAGGGCGCTGGCGCTGCTGCTGTGTGATCTCTCCACCCGCACATCATAGCGCTCTGCTTCTTTGAGGGCACAGTGGACCATCTTGTGCGCCACAGTGGACGTGAACAGGATGATCAGATCCGGCTGCCCGATCTGTGTCTTCAGATTGCCGGCCATCCTTGTAAACACCTTTGCCTTACATTTATATTTCCTGCATATCTCTTTGTACTGACATTCCATCCGCTCATTTCCGCCTATGATGACAACGCTCATACCTGCGCTCCTTTCTCCCGGTTATGGGTGCCTCTTCCATTCTGAGTGCCGTTATTGTGCCGCGTTCGCCAGAGTTTCCCCGGCTTTTTCGCAGGCCTCCAGCGCCTCCTTATCAGGCGCTTCGTTTGCGATCACACCCTGTCCACCGACAAGCTCTGCTCCGGCTGCTTTCATCCTGTCTTCCCAGGTGCGCATCCATTCGCCGTCACCCCAGCCGTAGGAACCAAAGAGAAGGATCTTCTTCCCGGAAACCAGTCCCTCTAAGGCCTGTACAAAAGGCTCCATCTCCAGTTCTTCCAGCTCTTCCGCCCCCATAGAAGGGCATCCCAGGGCAAATGCATCCTCTGCCGCTATCTTTGCCGGATCTGCCTGGTCGACTGGCAGAAGCTCAGCCTCTGCTCCGCCTTCCACAATCCCCCTGGCAACAGCCTCCGCCATGGCCTGTGTGTTTCCTGTTCCACTCCAATATACAACTGCTATGCTCATATTCTTGTATCCTCCTTTTTTTCAGAAATAAATCAGGCTGCCTGTACGGCAATCTCACGCATCTTTCTCCCCTGGAGAAGCTCCCGCACCGCACAGTCCCTGGCATGATCATAGGCCCGGAACAATGCCTGCGCCCCGTCCGGATCGTGATACACTTTCCAGTAACCTGACAGCAGATAATCTTTTCCGTCATTTCGGATAAAACCTTCCACATCGGCCAGAGGGTAATCCAGGAAAACGCCGATCTCGTGAGGAAAGACCGTCTCCCGTCCGGCATACATGCCGATCCTGTCTGCCAGTCTCTCCAGCAGTTTTTCAGCAGATCCCTCCCGGTACCCAAAATCCGCAAGAAAATCCACATTTTCCCTGCGGCTTATATGCCGTTCAAAACTGACCTTCCTGTACAGGAATACAAGGCATCTGTCTTTTCTTACGGCAAGCACCTTGTAAGATATCCCCGTCCCCGCCAGTAGTTTTTTCAGCATCTTTCCGTCATGTGCGGGCAGATTTGTAATGGCAGAGGCCTTGATCCCCTTCAGAAAAGGGGCGCACTGCAATACAAGCTGTGACTGGAGCTTTCTCTCCCTGTCACTTTCTGATAAGAGATATGAGATCACTTCAACTGGCATTGGTTCCTCCTTTTTTTGAAATTGATTATCATTTGCTTTTTGTTACTATAGCACAGTTGAAAATGGTTTTCAATATCTTTGTTGATAAGTTTTCTCATTCACCTCTTTTCAGAAGAATCCACACGTCCCGGGGGCCCTTCATTCCGGGCAATAAAAAAGTGGCTGCATCCCCTAAGGATCAGCCACATTATAGAGCACTTTGTCCAGCATCTTTCGCAATGCCTGCACTTCTTTTTTTGTCATGCCGATAGTCAGCCTCTTATCGACCTTTTTGCGGTCTGCTTCCATCCTTCTGCGGATATCGTAGGCTTTCTCTGTCAGATAAATATTTTTGCAGCGCTTGTCTTTTGTACTTGGAACGATGAGGATATACCCCTTCTCGTCCAGCCGCTTCAGCAGTCCTGTCACAGTCGGATTTTTCAGGCTGAGGGCACGCTCCACATCCTTCTGGTTGATTTCCTCCTTCCGGCTGTGGAACAGATAATCCAGCACCGCACACTGGGACGCTGTGATCCCAAGAGTGCGCAGGCTGTTATTGACCTCTTTTTCATATACATTGTTGATCTGTTTAAACAGAAAACCAAGGGGGAGTTTTTCCTGCATACGATCATCCTTTCACTATTTCGCAGCTCCCTGCAGTCCATGAAACGCTCTCGCACGCCCCAGCACTCTGGCAATGGCGTAGTAGAGCAGGATATCTATGGGAAGAAGAATGGCCTCCTTCAGGATCCTGGCCGGCAGAAGCGCCCCGAAAGCACTGCCGTAGAGCACGGTCAGCCAGTATGTATTCAGGAGCAGATTGACAAACACCGTCACCAGCGTGTTGGCCACAATGACTCTCTTCAGGCTGAGAGGCCTTTTATAGAGCACTACCCCGTAGATCACGCCGCCCAGCAGTGCACTCACTGTAAATCCGGGGAAGAAGGCCCCCACTGGCTTTACAAGATACTTGGCAATGTCTGCCAGAGCGGCCAGCAGCCCTCCTGCCGCAGGCCCAAAAAGCATGCCTGTCAGCTCATTGGGGATAAAGGCAAAGCCGATCTTCAGGAAATCCCCCACCTGCACAGTGGCGTAAAAGCCCAACACCACAGCCAGGGCCAGCATCATAGCCATAACCGAAAGTTTTCTCACATCCTGCAGCTCTCCGAGAGAGTCCGCAAACATCTGTCTCATTTTTTTCATAAAAAATACCTCCTTTCGAAGTAGTCCTTAAAGCTACCCATAAGCAGGCATTTTCTGTCTATGTGTAGCAGCGGGATGCGGAATATGCACCGCAAGCACTCTTGCTTTTCGTCCGGCTGGCAACTCCCCGTCCATCCGGCACTTAACGCGCATCTTCCTACTCTGCTTCGTCTGTTCTATTGTTTACCGGCTCATTGTAACACACTTCCCCCTACTCTGTCCAGCCCCGTCCGCTTCTAACCCCGTCCGCTTCTAGTAGCTGCGGATCACGCTGCTGACCTCCTGCACTGCTTCCAGCCTTTTCAGGTCCTCCAGAGCCTCACTCATATGATACTCTTTTACCTCCTCTGTGACAATGACCAGCTCTGCGCTTCCCTTGGTGATCACCTTCTGCACCACCTTGGAGATGCTCACCTTGTGTCTTCCCAGCTCTCCCGCAATAGACGCCAGCACCCCGGGGCGGTTGGTCACCTGCATACGGATAAAGAATTTATTTTTCACGTCCCTGAATTTTTTCACAGGCACGCTTCGGTAGCACCCGCACCCGATCCTTCCCATGCAGCCATACTCCATGTTCCTCATCACATCAATAACATCACCGACCACTGCGCTGGCTGTGGGGAATTCGCCGGCTCCGCGCCCGTAGAACATGACATCATCCACTGCATCGCCGTGCACAAACACCGCATTGAACGACCCTCTGACCGTGGCAAGAGGATGGTCTTCGGGAAGGAGCATAGGGCAGACGTAGGCTTCCATCTGCCCCCGTCTTTCCCTGGCGATTCCAAGCAGTTTGATGACACATTCAAATTCCTTTGCGTACTTGATGTCACTGGACGAGATCTTTGTGATCCCCTCTGTATACACATCGTCAAAGACTACCGGAGAGTGAAAGGCCGTGGATGCCAGGATCGCCACTTTCCGCCCTGCGTCCAGTCCCTCGATATCCGCCGTTGGATCCGCCTCCGCATACCCCAGCTCTTTCGCCCTCTCGAGGGCCTCATCAAAGTCTTTGTTCTCCTCAAACATTTTGGTCAGGATATAGTTCGTCGTCCCATTGACGATCCCCACCACATCGGAGAGCTCATTGCCTGCCAGGCACTGCTTCAGAGGCCGGATGATAGGAATACCGCCGGCCACTGCCGCCTCAAAGAGAAGGTCCACACCGTTTTCCTTCGCTGCCGCCAACAGCTCGCCGCCATGCACCGCTATCAGATCCTTGTTTGCCGTCACCACATTTTTCCCGGACTGCAGCGCCCGCAGGATCATGGTCCTGGCCGGCTCTATGCCTCCCATGACTTCGATCACAATGGCGATGGAAGGATCATTTACAATTTTCTCAAAATCGTCCGTCAGCAGAGCCGGATCCACGCCCTCTCTCTTTTTATGGATATTGTGGACAAGGACAGCGCCTATCTCCATGGATGCCCCTGTCTTGTCCGCCAGCTCGTCTTTCCTTCTCACGAGGAGCTTGTACACGCCTCCTCCCACTGTTCCAAACCCAAGGAGTGCTGCCCTGATTGTCTTTTGTGTCTTCATACCTTCTCTCCCTTCTTTTGTTTCATGGGGTAAAGTATAGCACACTTTAGGGCAGTGCTCCAGAAAAATAATTTTTTCAAAAATGTTGTTGACATTTCCCCAAACATATAGTATAGTAATTTTTGTTCTGAGAAAACAGAACAGAGAAATGCGACAGTGGCTCAGTTGGTAGAGTACGACCTTGCCAAGGTCGGGGTCGCGGGTTCGAGCCCCGTCTGTCGCTCTTTTAGAAGACACAGCTTTGTATGCTGTGTCTTTTTTCTTTCTCCAGCTCTCCCAGAGCAGATAAAATATTTTCCTAAAAAAGTATTGACTTTTTCTAATTCCTGTAGTATATTATTTTTTGTTCCGAGTGAACAAAATAAACAAATGCGACAGTGGCTCAGTTGGTAGAGTACGACCTTGCCAAGGTCGGGGTCGCGGGTTCGAGCCCCGTCTGTCGCTCTAAAAAAGAACGGAAATCTGAATAACAGGTTTCCGTTTTTTTTGTATCACTCTCCACGCGCACCGCTCAGGATCTCCCATCATCACAAAGCAGCAGGGACATCTCTGTCACGAGATATCCCTGCTGTTCTATTATCCAACCGGAAAACTAATTCTCTTCTTCCTCCACAATAGCCAGTCCCAGCTCGTCCAGCTGCTTCTGGTCAACCAGTGTAGGTGCTTCTGTCATAAGATCTGAGGCGTCTTTCACCTTGGGGAAGGCGATCACGTCGCGGATGCTGTCCTCTTTTGCCATAAGCATGACAAGGCGGTCCAGTCCGTAGGCCAGTCCTGCGTGAGGCGGCACACCGTACTTGAAGGCAGTCAGAAGGAAGCCGAACTGCTCCTGCGCTCTCTCTGGTGTAAATCCAAGCACCTCAAACATTTTGCTCTGGATCTCCGGGTTGAAGATCCGAACGCTTCCGCCGCCGATCTCATTGCCGTTCAGCACAATATCATAGGCTTTTGCACGCACCCTGCCGGGATCTGTGTCAAGGTACTTAAGATCCTCCTCCATAGGCATGGTGAACGGGTGATGCATGGCTGTGTAGCGGTTTTCGTCCTCGTTCCACTCAAGAAGCGGGAACTCGGTGATCCAGATAAACTTGTACTCGTTTTTGTCCAGGAGCTCCATCTGGCGGGCCAGCTCAAGTCTCAGGTTGCCCAGCACATCCCAGACAACTTTATTTTTGTCAGCCGCAAAGAGAAGAAGGTCGCCGTTCTCTCCCTCCATGGCCCGGATAAGGGCTTTCATCTCCTCTTCTGTCATGAATTTGGCAAAAGAGGATTTCACTGTGCCGTCCTCCTGGATGGCAATGTAGGCAAGTCCTTTTGAGCCGAAGTCCTTTGCAAAAGATACCAGCTTGTCGATTTTCTTTCTCGGCATGGCGCCCTGTCCCTTGGCGTTGATACCCCGGACCGTGCCGCCGTTTTCGATAGCATTTTTAAAGACAACAAATTCACTGTCTTTTACAGTCTCTGTCACATCTTTCAGTTCCATGCCAAAGCGGATGTCCGGCTTGTCGGAACCGTAGCGGTCCATGGCCTCCTGCCATGTCATCCTCTGGATCGGAAGGGATACTTCCACGCCCAGCACCTCATGGAACAGTTTTGCCAGAAGGCGCTCATTGACGTCGATCACATCATCCACATCCACGAAGGAAAGCTCCATGTCGATCTGGGTAAACTCCGGCTGACGGTCTGCCCGCAGGTCCTCGTCCCGGAAGCATTTTGCAAGCTGGAAATAGCGGTCGCATCCGGAGCACATGAGAAGCTGCTTGAAAAGCTGGGGAGACTGGGGCAGCGCGTAGAAATGCCCGTGGTGGATACGGCTTGGCACAAGGTAATCCCTGGCTCCCTCCGGTGTGCTTCCCACAAGAACCGGCGTCTCTATCTCAAGAAATCCCTCGTCTGCAAGAAACTGGCGGGTCAGTGTGGCCACCTGGCTTCTCATCAGCAGGTTTCTCTGCATGTCCGGTCTGCGCAGATCCAGATAGCGGTATTTAAGACGCACTTCTTCTTTTGTCTTTGAGTTTTCTTCCACCTGGAAGGGAGGGGTCTCCGCCTCAGACAGCACTCTCAGTTCCTCCGGGATGATCTCGATTTCCCCGGTGGCGATGTTTGTGTTGACAGCGCCGGAACGTTTCTCCACTTTGCCCACAATGGCAACTACATACTCCGCACGGAGTTTTGCCGCTTTTTCAAGAAGGGCGCTGTCTGTCTTGCCCTCCTCAAACACTGCCTGTATGATACCGGACCGGTCTCTCACATCTACAAAGTCGAGACCTCCTTTATTCCTGTTTTTCTGCACCCAGCCCATGATGGTGACTGTCTCGCCGATGTTGGCAACGGACAGTTCCCCGCAGCGGTGGGTTCTCTTTAAGCCCTGCATTGACTCTGCCATTTTCTCTTCTCCTTTTTCATTATATCTTTATTATAATCTGTCTACTGAGTCTGCGTAGCAGTCAATGATGGTGTCGTATCCTTCCTCAGTAAGCTGCTCCTTCTGGAACTTTTTATTTTTCTTCATGTTGGCCACCAGCACCTGTTTTCCGGCCTTCCTGTCCTCTTTTGCCAGGGAGAGTACCTTGAGCACGCCTTCCTTCGGCATGTTTTTCTCCATGAGATATGCCTTTTTCTCCCCTTTTGAAGGAACCTGGTAACCGTTCTCCAGAAGCAGCATGACGATGCGCTCAAAGCCGATGGAAAATCCGCAGGCCGGTGTATCCTGCCCTGTAAATTTCCCGATCATCTTGTCGTAGCGGCCTCCACCTGCCACGGAACCGCCGAAGTCATCCATGACCACCTCGAAGATAGTGCCTGTGTAGTAGGACTGCCCGCGCACCATGGTGGGGGTGAAACGGATCTTGAATTCCGCTTCCTTCGCAGTCTCCACGCTGGACATGATCATCTCCATGTTCTCTGCCGTCTCATCGCTGAGATACTCTCCCAGCTTTTCCTTCAGGTAGCGGATGCCGCTGACGTCTCCCGGCGTCTCGTCAAAGAGCCGAAGGTAGGTGTCCACATTTTCCCTTGTGTAGCCAAGCTCCATCAGTTCCTGGGCCACGGCTTCGGGGCCGATCTTGTCCATCTTGTCCAGGATGATGAAGACCTCGTCATAGTCTTTCTCTGCAAATCCGCTGTAGGCAGCCATGGCCTTCAGGATATTCCGGTCATTGATGCAGACCGTGAAATTTTCAAATCCCATCTTTCCAAGCATGGCCGTGGTGGCAAGGATCAGCTCGATCTCAGCCAGGTTGCCGGCCTCTCCCAGAATATCGATATCGCACTGCACGAACTGGCGGAAACGCCCCTTCTGTGGACGGTCAGCCCGCCATACATTTCCGATCTGCAGGGCTTTGAAGGGGGATGGGAGCTCGTTGGAATGGTTGGAGTAGTACCTGGCCAGAGGCACTGTCAGATCGTAGCGGAGTCCTCCGTCCACCACGTCCATCTCCTCCTGGGCTTCCTTTATTTTCAGCTTTTCTCCTCTTTTCAGGATCTTGAAGATCAGTTTTTCATTGTCCCCGCCCTGTTTGCTGCACAGATTTTCGATGTGCTCCACACAGGGAGTCTCCATGGACATGAATCCGTAGGTTTTGTAAGTATCCTTGATCATCTGGATCACGTAATCCCTGATCTCCATCTCACGGGGCAGAATATCCTTCATGCCTGTGACCGGCTTTTTCTTCAGCGCCATAACCATTCTCCTTTTCGATTTATCATTTCATCAATACGGGTGATGTAGTCTCTGATATTTTTTACATTTTCCACCCGCACAAGTGTTGTCTTTCTGCCATGTCTGCTGCCCGGAACAATGATAGGTTCATCCAGCAGGATCTTGGTGGATGAACCTGCTCCCGCAGCAATAATGGTCTGTTTTTCTTCCATAATAAGTATATTGTAAATTCCCGCTTTGTCAACCTTTGCAAAGCCAACATTTTCAAAATTGCCGGCAATATTCTTCTGGCGGTACAGGTAGTAGGGGAAAAGACCCATGCTGCGCGCAGCCCCGTAGGCTTCCTCGATCATGGCGGACAGCTCCCGGGCCATCGCCGCCGGATCCCCGGCAAGAGACGCGATGCTGCCTGTGGTGCTCTTCTCCTGTCCCATCTTTGCCGCCCGCTTGATGGCAAGGGAGTGGACCGTCAGACTGTCCGGCCCCATGGCGCTGATCTTCTCCAGCGTGTCCGCCATGTCAGCGGCCGTCTCCCCCGGCAGCCCGGCAATGAGATCCATATTGATATTGTCAAACCCAAGGCTCCGTGCCATGTAAAAGCTCTCCTCGATCTCCCGGGCCGTGTGCCGTCTCCCGATGAGATCCAGCGTCTTCTGCTGCATGGTCTGGGGATTGATAGAGATGCGGGTGATGCCGTGAGCCCGGAGCACTTTCAGCTTCCCTTCCGTGATGCTGTCCGGGCGTCCCGCCTCCACCGTGTACTCCAGCAGATGCTCCCGGGAAAAGCAGCGGTCGATACAGGACAACAGCCGCTCAAGCTGCTCCTCACTCAGCGTAGTGGGGGTACCGCCGCCAATGTAGACCGTGTTCAGCTTCTTTCCCTGACGCCCTGCTCTCTGCCCGATCCACTCCAGCTCCTTCATCAGTGCCCCCAGGTAATCCTCCACATGATCCTTCCACAGATCAATGGGGCCGGAGCTGAAAGAGCAGTAGCTGCACACAGAGGGGCAGAAAGGAATACCCACGTAGAGACTGTAGCCGTCGCGGTAGTCCAGCCGCCCCAGGATCTTCTTCTCACGGCCGGCAATCTGCCAGGCAAGGACAGCCTTCCCGGGGCTCACAAGAGAGTCCTCCCCGAACCATTTTACAAAGGACTCCTCATCCATTCCCTGCTCCTGCTTCTGCATGGCGATCTTGGTGGGGCGCACGCCTGTCAGGATCCCCCAGGCAAGCTCCTTTCCTGTGTACTCTCTGCAGGCCTTATAGAGCGCCACGTCCACAGCGTACTTTTTCCGGCTCCGGTCCTCTTCCGCCGGGATATCCTCCTTCTTCACCACAAAGACACTGCCGTCCGGGAAGGTGATCCGAAAGACATCTTCCATCTCCTCTGATACATTCTGTTGCACATCCTCCTCCGGGAAAAACGCCTTGGCAAGGTGATAAGTATTGTATGTATACATGTCGTTGCTGCAGCTCAAAAAAATCATGATCTTGTATGTCCATCCTTCCTATTGTGTATGTTGCACCAGACACGATGCACAATTACACGGGGGTTGACGCAATTCCGGACGTAATACTTTTAAAAAGTATTACGTCCGGAATTGCGTTAAATAAACGGATTATGCTTTCTCTCGTGCCCGATTGTAGTCTCTCCCATATGACCCGGGTACACTTTCACATCATCCGGCAGCGCCATGACCTTTTCACGGAGAGACCGGATCAGATCCGACATGCTGCTGTTGGGGAAGTCTGTGCGGCCCACTGAGTTCTGGAACAGAGTGTCGCCGCTGAACAACACCTTCTCGTTCTCCAGGTAATAGCAGACGCCGCCCGGGGTGTGTCCCGGCGTGTGGATCACCTGGAAGGACGCTCCCGCCAGCTCCAGCGTCTGTCCGTCCCGCACATAGGTAGCCCCGTCAAAAGTATAGCCGTCTGTGTAGCTGATAGACAGGTTCAAAGACGGATCCAGAAGAGTCTCCCGGTCTCCCTCGTGGGCGTACACCGGAACCGGAAATTCTCTGCGCAGGTCGCCGATTCCCATAATATGGTCGAAATGACCGTGGGTGAGAAGAATAGCCTCCACCTGCAGTCCTTCGCTTTTGATGTGTCCCATCAGATAAGAGGGACAGGCCGCCGGGTCAATGAAAACCGTCTGCTTTGTCTCCTCGTTGATGACAAGATAACAGTTTGTGCTGATGATACCTGTGACAAATTTTTCTATTTTCATACTCTGTCTATACCTCTGTGTATATTCTCCGTGTATCGTGTAGCTATATCAGGTTTTCCGGCATCCTCTACCCTGCCGCTCTCTCAATATCAATGATACCGTCCAGCTGCTGCAGCTTCTTGGACACCGCTGAGAGTTCCTCCCGTCCGTGCACGATAAATCCCGCCTCAATAGTGGCAGTTCCCTTTTTGCTGGTGCGCACATTCAGAGATTTTACATCCAGCTTCGCCTCGGTGAAGATCTTGGAGATCTCCATGAGAAGTCCCTGGCGGTCGTAAGCGTACATCTTGATCTCAGCAAGATACTGGCCGCCCTCTTCCTCAGCCACCTCGCTCTCCCACTCTACGTCGATGAGCCGGGCCCGCTCTGCATCCGTCAGATGCAGCATGTTGACGCAGTCTGTCCGGTGGATGGAAAGTCCTCTTCCCCTTGTGACAAATCCCACGATCTCATCCCCGGGCACCGGATTGCAGCATCTGGAGAACCGGACAGCCATGTCATCGATGCCCTTCACCACAATGCCGCTCTTTGACTTGGCGATATGGACCTTATTTCTGGCAGCTTCAGCCACCTTTTCCAATACCACCTCATCTGTGATCTCCTGCTTGTGCTCTTTGCTGTACTCCTCCATAAGCCGGTTGACCACCTGGCCCTCCTTCAATCCGCCGTGGCCGATGGCAGCCAGCACAGAATCCCAGTCCCGGAAACCGTATTTCTTCTGAACAACCTCCTGGTACTTGGGTTTCATGATGTTGGTCAGATTAATGGTCTTAGTCTTGCAATAGCTGGCAATGAGCTCCTTGCCCCGGACGATATTGTCTTCCTTAAATTCCTTCTTAAACCACTGGTTGATCTTGTTCTTGGCCTGGGTGCTCTTGACAATATTCAGCCAGTCCCGGCTGGGTCCCCTGGAATTCTGGGAAGTGAGAATCTCAATCCTGTCACCGTTCTGGATCTTATAGTCAATATTTACCAGCTTGCCGTTGACTCTGGCCCCCACCATCTTGTTGCCCACCGCACTGTGGATGGCGTAAGCAAAATCCACCGGTGTGGAACCGTTTGGCAGGCTCTTGACATCTCCATCCGGAGTAAAACAATATACTTCCTCCGCAAAAAGATCCAGGTCCCCCTTGAGCATGCTGAGAAATTCCCTGTTGTCCGACATATCCCTCTGCCACTCCAGGATCTGGCGGAGCCAGTTGAGCTTCTCCTCCTCCTGGGCCTTCACGTTCTTCTTCCCATCATTGGACTCTTTGTATTTCCAGTGAGCGGCAATACCGTACTCAGCCGTCTTGTGCATCTCCTGGGTACGGATCTGTATCTCAAAAGGCTGGCCCACAGAACTCATCAGCGTCGTGTGGAGAGACTGATACATATTTGCCTTGGGCATGGCAATATAGTCCTTAAATCTCCCCGGGATAGGCGTATACATCTCATGGATCACGCCGAGGGCCGCATAGCAGTCCTTCACCGAGTCCACAATGATACGCACAGCAAATAGATCGTAGATCTGATCCACTGTCTTATCCTGGTTCACCATCTTCTTATAAATGCTGAAGAAATGCTTCACCCGGCCATTAATCTCTGCTTTGATCCCCGCATTTTTAATGTGCTGGGATACTTCCTCTACGATCTGCTGGACAAACTCTTCCCTCTCCGTCTTTCTGGCATTGATCTGATCCACCAGATCATAAAACACTTCCGGCTGAGAATACTTCAAAGCCAGGTCATCCAGCTCTGTCTTGATCTTGGAAATACCGAGCCTCTGCGCAATGGGCGCATAGATGTCCATGGTCTCCCTGGCCTTTTCTTTCTGCTTCTCCGGGCGCATAAACTGGAGTGTTCTCATGTTGTGGAGCCGGTCTGCCAGCTTGATGATAATGACCCGGATATCCTTCGCCATGGCCAGGAACATCTTACGCAGATTTTCCGCCTGCACCTCCAGCTTATCGGAGGAGTAGGACAGCTGTCCCAGCTTAGTGACGCCATCCACGAGAAGGGCCACTTCCTCGCCGAACTCCTGCCGGATCTGCTCGTCTGTCACGGCCGTATCCTCCACCACATCATGGAGCATACCCGCCACAATGGTCTCTTTGTCCATCTCCAGATCTGCCAGGATAATAGCCACCCAGAGAGGATGTATGATATAGGGCTCACCGGATTTTCGGCACTGCCCGTTATGAGCTTCTTTTGCCAGCGTAAACGCCTTCTCTATCATGGAAACATCTGTCGATGGATGGTACTTTCGGATCCGGGCGATCAGCATCTGGTACAGCTGCTCCGGGTCCTGGTAATCCTCCGGAGACTTCACTGCATGGCCATCCACAATCTCCAGCCCCAGCATCTGATTTTCCATAATAGATTCGGGCGCAATACGGTTTTTACTGTCCGATTCATAGGTCATTACTGCCATATCTGTTCCCTCCTCCTTTTCTTTATTCTCTGCTGCTCTGTTCCCACCTGTCTGCCGCCTCTTACTTTCCGGGATAAATGATCACAGAGTCCACGTCATAGTCTTTCAGCCTCTCCCGGCCCTTCAGTCCGGCAAGCTCCATGAGGAAAATGATCCTGGCGACTTCACCGCCCATCCCCTCGATCAGCTTGATGATGGCTTCCGTAGTCCCGCCGGTGGCGATCAGATCATCGATGATGACCACCCGCTGTCCTGGTTTTATAGAGTCCCTGTGCATCTCAATGGAAGCAGTGCCGTACTCCAGCTCATACTCAATGGATACTGTCTCTCTTGGAAGTTTCCCTTTCTTGCGCACCGGCACAAAAGGTTTCTTCATATTATAAGCAATGGGAACCCCGAAAATAAACCCTCTCGATTCAGGGCCTGCCACCACGTCAAAATCTATTCCATCCAGCTTCTCCTGCATCTTGTCAATCGCAAGATGCAGACCCTCCGCATCCTGGAGCACGCTGGTCACATCTCTGAAGATCACTCCCTGTTCAGGAAAATCCGGTATACTGACCACATATTCTTCTATTGGCTTCATCCTTACTGCCTCCTTCAGATCAACTGTCAATAAAATGTTATTCTTTAGTATATCATCTATTTTCTGTTTTTTCAAACAATTTGATAGTGGGTGACAACAATCTGCATGGTTTTCTGCCCCATATATTCGTTTACACCCGGGTAATAGGTGACAGAAAGCCGGATACGGCGGTATCCGCCCTCAAAAAAATGATCCCGCACCGTCTTTCCGTATCTTTCCCCCACTTCCTCCAGGAATCCTACGGCATCCCCGAAATACACAGCATCCATGTCCGTGCCGGCCCCGTCACAGAGCCGCATCCGCAGCATATTCCGATTTTTACCGATGAGACGGCAGGAGACAATGGAGACATTTTTCTCTGCAAACACCGGCTTTGTGTTGCCTTTCCCAAAGGGCTCCAGCAGTTTCAGCTCTTCCAGCAGCTCCTCCGTCACACAGGAAAATGGCATCTGCATATCTATGGACACCTTCTCTGTCATATCTGTCTCCGTCAGCGTGCACACTGCATTGATGTCCTGTCGGAATTTCTCAATATTTTCTTTCTTCAGAGTCAGCCCGGCGGCCAGCTTGTGTCCCCCAAACTTCACGAAAAGATTTCTGCACTTGTTCATCTCTTCATACATGTGGTAGGCCTCAATGGAGCGTCCTGACCCTTTTGCCATTTCTCCGCTGTCGGTGATGACAAAGACCGGCCGGCAGTATCTCTCCCGGATCCTGCCCGCCACGATCCCCGCAAGGCTCTCATGGCAGTCCGGCAGATAGAGCACCAGCACCTTCTGACGGCCCGCCTCTGTGTGTTCCACCTGCTCTGCCGCCTGGCGCACCGCCTCTTCCGTCATCTCTTTTCTGCTGTCATTGAGAGCCTTCAAGTCCCCGGCCAGCACATCTGCCTCCTGCTTTGCCCCGGCTTCAAGAAGAGCCAGCGCCCGCTTGGCTGTGTCCAGCCTGCCGCTGGCATTCAGGCAGGGGCCCAGCACAAACCCTATGTGGTAGGTATTGACCATCTTTCTGTCAATGCCTGTACACTCCATAAGGGCGCGAAGCCCCAGATTGGAAGTGGACTGCAGCATCTCCAGCCCCTGCCGGACAAAGATCCGGTTCTCCCCGGTCAGATCCATCACATCCCCCACTGTAGCGAAAGCCACCTCCTCCATCAGATAGTCGATATCTGAGGAGTCCTTCCCCATGGCCTCATAGAGCGCCTCCATCAGTTTGTAGGCCACAGCCGCACCGCACAGTCCCTTGAATGGATAAGAGCAGTCCGTCCGCTTTGGATCCACCACCGCATCCGCCGGCGGCAAATGATACTTCTTTTCTCCGTCCTCCTCATCAAAGGGCACCTCGTGGTGATCCGTCACGATCACAGTCATCCCCAGCCCTTTCCCGTAAGCGATCTCCTCTGCGGCCGCAATGCCGTTGTCACAGGTGATGATGGTGTCTGTCCCCGCCTCAAAAGCCCGGTCGATCAGATGCCTGTTCAGGCCGTACCCGTCTGTAATCCTGTCCGGTATGTCCGTGTCCGCTACAGCCCCCAGTCCCTTCAGCCCTTCCAGAAGGATGTAAGTGGCACAGACGCCGTCAATGTCGTAATCCCCTATAATGCGGATCGGCGCACCCTCACGGATCTTCTCCATCAGGATCTCCACCGCCCGGTCCATATCTTTCATCAGCATCCCGTCACCCAAGTCAGCTATGGTGCCGTAGAGATAGTTTTCTATCTGTTCGTCCCCCACAATATCCCTGTTGCGGATCAGGCAGGCGAGCCTGGGACTGATGTGAAACTTCTTTCCGATCCCGGCAAAATCCGCACCTTTTCTAAGCAAAACCCAGCGTTCTTTCATCCCATTTCTCTCCTTCGCACACTCCCTCGTCTTATTTCCACACTAAAACGCCCTGTCCAAAAAGGGGCATGCGGCCAGCCGCACACCCCTTCTTTGTCTTCTATAAATTATTTTTTCTTCTTTCCTGTCTTCTCTGCCGCTTTCTTCTTTCCGCCGATCTTTGTCTTCATCACATACCACAGGGAGCCTGTAATGCATACAGAAGAGTAAGCTCCGCACACAACACCCACCATCAGCGGCAGGGCAAACTCACGGATGGAGCTTACACCCATGACAAAGAGCACTGCAATAGTGATAAATGTTGTAAGCGATGTATAGATGCTTCTTGTCAGCGTCTGGGTGATACTCCTGTTTACAATGCTGTCAAGAGCCTCGTTTTTCGGCGACAGCTTCAGCTCCTCACGGATACGGTCGAAAATGACGATGGTGGCATTGATGGAGTATCCGAAAATGGTCAGGATGCAGGCAATAAATGTGTTGCCCACGGAAATCCTTGCCACCGCGTAGAACAGAGCCACGATCAGCACATCGTGGAGCAGTGCCAGGACAGCGCTTGTTGCAAAGCGGATATCCTTGAACCGGAACCAGATGTAAAGGAGCATCAGAACCGTGGCAGTGATAACCGCCACAATGGCGTCCATACGCATCTCGCTGCTGACTGTGGAGCTGATATTCTCAAATGTGATCAGCGACTCATCCGCCTGGAAATTGTCCACCATGGCCTGATTCAGCGCCTCGCGGGTATCCAGATCCAGCGTGGTGGTCTTGAAGATGATCTGGTTGCTGCCCGCCACTTTCTGGGCCTGCACATTGCGGTCCCCTGTGGCTTCCTCCACAACAGGAATGATCTGGTCGTCGATCTCTTCAATGCTGTAATCTTCATTGAAGGTTACATTCGTGGACGTACCTCCCTGGAACTCCAGGCTGTAGTTCATGGCCCCGTTTCCTCTGGCCGCATTGTATCCTGCCACTCCAAAGCCGGCCACGATAAGGATCAGAGAGATAGCGAAGAAAATGGCCTTTTTCCCCACAAAATTGATGGGCTCTCTCTGCTTTCTCGGACGGTAGTACAGCTTCTCGCTGCGAATGCCCACCGCATAGAAAGCGTACACGATCATCCTTGTGATCACAAGGGCTGTGAACATGGACACGATGATACCGATGGCCAGCGTCTGGGCAAATCCCTTGACAGTTCCGCTTCCCCGGAACCAAAGCACAGCCGCCGCGATCAGGGTAGTCACATTTCCGTCTATGATGGCAGACATGGCTTTGTGGAATCCAGCTTTCAGCGAATTTCTCACGCTCTTTCCCTTTGTCATCTCCTCCTTCACACGGGCAAAGATGATGACGTTGGCATCCACGGCCATACCGATGCCAAGGATGATACCCGCAATACCCGGAAGGGTCAGGGTCACATTAAAGGCATTCAGTATCACCAGCACGATGCCTGTATAGATCAGAAGCGCAAGGCTGGATGCCAGACCCGGAAGCAGGTACACAAAGCACATAAAAACAAATACAAGGGCAAGTCCCACGGCTCCGGCCTGCACGCTTGTGCTGACGGCCTGCTCGCCAAGCTGGGCTCCCACCACGTTGGAGCGCAGCTCCTCCAACCCGAGCTGAAGGCCACCGATACGGATAGTGGACGCCAGGTTCTCTGCCTCCTCGTATGTAAAGTCACCTGTAATGTAGGCTGTTCCGCCTGTGATGGCTTCGTTGACAACCGGGCTGCTGATAGTCTCTCCATCATAGATGATAGCGATCTGGTTGCCCACATTGGCCTCTGTTGCATCGGCAAACTTCTGAGCTCCTTCATCTGTCAGATCCAGCTCCACAGTGTACTCCGTGTTTCCCATATCATCCTGTCCGGATCTTGCTGAAGCGGTAGCCACATCGGCGCCGGTAAGGACCGTCTCGCCGTCAGATGTCTGGAACTCCAGGTTTCCCGGCTGTCCCAGCTCTTCCAGGATGGCGTTGGCGTCTGTCACGCCGGGGATCTCGATACTGATCCTGTCGTCTCCCTCCTGGTAGACAGTTGCCTCTGTACTGTACTGCTCCACACGTCTCTGGAGCTTATAGATCGTATCGCTCATCTGCTCATCTGTCGGATTTTCATCCTTCACCTGGTAGGTGATGCTGACACCTCCCGCCAGATCCAGGCCAAGCTTAATATTTTTTGCAGCTCCCGTGCCTGTGGGGCCGAAGCCGACGATACAGGTATAGGCAAGAAGTATGATCAGAGCTGCTGTCAGGATCAGGCTCAGTACGCCTTTTTTCTTGTTCATGATCTACATCCTCTTTTCTTTTTATTGCATTTTATCTTTCATCAGACGCGTCTGCCAGCGCTGCCTTCATCATGATGGCGCACTCCACTCTCTTGCGCTGCATCTCGCATCCGATGTCATAAGCCTCGTGAATGGTCCCGTGGAAGTTGTAGGCGTTGGCCATACAGCCACCGCTGCAGTAGAATTTTGCGAAACAGTCCCTGCATTTATCCTTGGAATACACGCTGCATCCCCGGAACTCATCTGCAATCTCCGGCCGGGTGATCCCCTCATCCACATTTCCCATGAGGAATTCCTCCTGCCCCACAAACTGATGGCAGGGATACAGATCGCCCCAGGGCGTCACGGCCAGGTACTCTGTGCCGGATCCGCAGCCGGACAGCCTCTTGGACACGCAGGGTCCTCCCTCCAGGTCGATCATGAAATGGAAGAAGTTGAATCCTTTGCCTTCCTTTTCTCTCTCGATCATAATCTTTGCAAGACGGTCGTACTCTTCACAGATCTTCGGAATGTCCTCCTCACGGATGGCGTAGGGATCAGACTCGTCCCCCACCACAGGCTCGATGGACATCTGCTTAAATCCAAGATCCGCAAAATGCAGGACGTCGTTGGAGAAATCCAGGTTGTTCCTTGTGAACGTGCCCCGGACATAGTATCTCTCCTGGTTTCTGCTGTCCGCCAGCTTCTGGAACTTGGGAACGATCAGGTCATAGCTGCCTTTGCCGTTCCGGAAAGGACGCATATTGTCGTTGATCTCTTTACGCCCGTCCAGGCTGAGAACCACATTGTCCATCTCCTTGTTGATGAAATCCTGGATCTCATCGTTTAAGAGCACTCCGTTTGTAGTCACAGTAAAGCGGAAATGTTTGTTATGTATCTTCTCCTGCTCCCGGCCGTAGGCCACCAAGTCCTTGACTACCTGCCAGTTCATAAGCGGCTCGCCGCCGAAGAAGTCCACCTCCAGGTTTCTGCGGTTTCCGGAAGAAGCGATGAGGAAATCCAGGGCCTTCTTCCCCACCTCATAGCTCATGAGAGCGCGGCGGCCGTGGTACTCGCCCTCCTCCGCAAAGCAGTATTTGCATGCCAGGTTGCAGTCGTGGGCAATGTGGAGGCACAGCGCCTTGACCACTGTCTTCCTCTGCTTCACCTGATTGATCATCGGTTCAAACATATCTCTGGTAAAGAGTCTTCCCTCCCGGGTCAGTTCCTTTACATCCTCCAGGGCCTCCCGGATCTCTTCTTCTTTATATCTGTCTTTCAGCGCCGCCAGAAGTCCCTCCAGCGTCTCCGGCCTGTCCAGGGCTGCCTCGTCCGGCTCCTCCCCGGCAGCAAGGTGGGCAATGACATCATAGCAGAGTTCATCCACCACATGCACAGCCCCGCTGTTCACATCCAGGACAATGTTATACCCATTATTACGGTACTGATGTATCACTTCAGATACCCCTTTCTATTTTCTTTTTTCCCATACCACAAGAAACAGCGGCCGAAAGCCGCTGCCCCCTCAACAGATTCTTTTTTAATTGCGATCCGTTATTTCTTCTGTTCACATGTCTGATTTCCTACTGTGCAGGAAGTCTTGCAGGCAGACTGGCATGATGTCTGACATTCTCCGCAGCCGCCTTTTTTCATTGTGTTTGTCAGTGTCTGTGTATTTAATGTCTTTACATGTTTCATCTTGTACATCCTCCTTCGCATCTTTGACTTCTGCTATTATAGCACAAGGCTTACTGTTTTGGAAGTATTTTTTCAGCTTTTAAGCTATCCCGGATATTCGCTTTTGCGCGCCTTCTAGGAGATCATACCCCCGATCATGCCGCCCCCGGCGCACAGAACAAAGGTTGTGACCATGTGAATGCCGCTGCCGTCCAGTGTTCTGTACACGCCCAGGGTGATGAGGATGAGCAGAACGAAATATAAAGCGCCTGTCACAAGCCCCCACAGAAACCGTCTCGACTTCGCCATTTTCCCCGCTGTCAGCCCACCGATCAGCGTGGCCACGATATAGACGGCCACGATCCCCGCCGACACCGCCTGCTCATCCAGCTGCAGCCTGTACAGCAAAAGGGCCAGCAGAAGGAGAAGGGCTCCTGTCACCACGTAGGAAAGCAGCAGGGCTTTGAGGACCCACAGTATCTTTGTTTCTTTTCCGGCTTTTTTATCCATATTCTCTTTCTCCTTGTCCAGTTATTTCCTATCTAATGGATATGAAACGCCCAGACGGATTATGAGTGCCATATAATTTTTTCTACTGTTCCATCTGTCTTCCCAGAAATCCTGCCGCACAGGAGGCCAGTTTGAGTTCTGTCTCCCCCAGCTTACTCTTCTCGTCTCTTCCCAGGATCATGACGCCGCCGATCACATCCCCCTCGCAGAGGATGGGGCAGATGACCTGCTGTGTGCACCCGTCATCCTCCTCGCCGGTGACCCGGACAAATTTCTTCTCCCCCTCTGCAGCAAGGATATCCTTCCTCTCTTCCAGCATCTTTTCCAGCGGCCTGGCAATATATTTCTCCTGAAAATCCTTCTTCCCGCTTCCCGCCGCGGCCACGATCTGATCCATATCACAGATGCACACAAGGCAGCCCGCTGTCTGAGCCAGGCTGTCCGCATACTGTCTGGCAAAGGCGGACAGTTCCCCAATGGGAGAATATTTCTTCAGGATGATCTCCCCCTCCCGGTCCGTGAATATCTCCAGCGGGTCTCCCTCCCGTATCCGGAGGGTCCTTCGTATCTCCTTGGGGATCACCACTCGCCCAAGGTCATCGATCCTTCTTACAATCCCGGTTGCCTTCATATAAAAATTTCCTCCATCTTACATTCTATCCATTTATCTTTCTTGCTGTAGATAATGGTAGTATCTGTAAAGACAGAGGAAATTATACATCTATGACTCTCCCTGACGGAGCAGCCTGCCCCGCATCCTGCTCCAGATGTGAGCCTGGGTATATTCATAAGCATTGTCGTAGATCCACAGTCCCACCTGACCTGCCAGAAGGACACCAGCAAGGATCACCGGCGTAAGCGCCCTGGAAAACAGCAGTTCCTGGAAAAACAAAACTGCCGGAATGTACATGACATTGAACACCAGGTATTTGATCCCCCAGAACAGACCTCTTTTCTGAAATCGGCCGGGGTTTCTGGCAAGCAGCCGCCACGCCCCCTCGATCACCAGGATATACAGCCCCATGGCCCCGAAGGTCACAACATAAAATTTATTTGGTGCAATGATAAAGCCGAGAAGGACCGCCGCCAGATAAAAGGCCAGCCCCATCTTCATCCCCATTTCCCGGATCATGATCCCCACGAAAAATGAGGACGCGGCCAGGAAAAACAGGGTTCCCGTCTCAAAAACGCTTCCAAGCGCCATAAAAAGGATGCACAGGGCGAGAGAAAGCCCGCCAAATGCCATCATTTTTGACTTTACATGCATGTACAAAGATCGCCTCCCATACATTCACAGAGCTGGTCTGCAATACACAGGTCACAGCACATATTTCCTGTACCACAGCTGCTGCCCGAGCCGTAATAGCCTCCCCCATATGGATTGTTCTGATACCTGCGGCTGTTAAATTCAATCTGGTTCAGCAGCTGCCGGTACTGTACATTGTTTGGCTCCATGTTGACTGCCGTGGCCGCCTGGTCTCTTGCCAGCACATTGTTGCCCAGCCCTGCATTGGCAAAGGCGCTGGCATAGTACCACATGGATGTGCGGTTCTGCATACGGTTCAGCACATTCAGCGCGTCCTGATAGCGCCTGCTGTTGATAAAATTGATAGCCGCCTGCATCTCCACATCCTGCTGGCTGTCCCCGGCACTGCCCGCGGACTGCTGCTGTCCGTATCCCTGGTAGCCATAATTCCTGTATCCGCCGCCTGCAGAGCTCCTGCTTCCGCCGCCAAAACCGCCGCTGGAGCTGCCTCCCTGGGAGCGCTGGCGCATGATCTCGTCATATGCCTCCTGGACTTCCTTGAATTTTTCTTCCGCCAGATCTGCCAGCGGATTGTCCACATTGGCATCCGGATGATATTTCCGACTCAGCTCCCTGTATGCCTTTTTCACTTCATCATCCGACGCGTTCTGGGAAATCCCCAGCACGTCATAAGGATTTTTACTCATTTCCCTTTTTCTCCTCCTGTTTTTTCTTCTGTATGAGCCGGTATCGGTTCCACACTCCATCATACAGAATATTTCTCAAAATGTCTATATCTGTCAGGCAGGGCAGTTTTTCAAACTCTGCGCTGCACTCTCCCATCATCATGCAGAGGATATCCCCCACTCTCTGTTCATAGTCTTCCTTCTTGCGAAGCTCTCTCAGCGGATTATAGCGGCCCTTCTCCAGATCCTCCTCCAGATCCTCGTAGGCATCCATTATATAGATAAATTTCCCCATAAAAAAGCCGATCCTGCGGAGGGTGGGCTCCCACATATCTTTTCTGTATACAAACAGTTCCTCCATGAGACGCCCGAAGCACCCGGCTGTCTGGTCGATATCTGTGCTCTTCTCCTTCTCGAGCCGGGACAGTTCTCCAAGCGCAGCCTCAAACACACGGGACTGGCGCCTGTAGGTTTCCTCGATCCTGCCGGCCTTTCTCTTCAGCAGTTTCCCTGCTGCCAGGCTGGATACCTTCTTCTCATCCTCCCAGTCATCTTTCAGATGATACCAGGCAAGAAGAAGATTCATATCCGCCGCGTAGGAAGTCGCGGAATTCCGCAGCATCCTCTGTTTCTTTGCCGGGTGGACCCTGCACCTGTGGCTCTCCTCTTCTGTCTGGAACTCATAGAGGGAAGACAGGAGCACGACGAGAAAGGTCATATCGTAGGTGAGGGTCATCTGCCCTCCCATGCCGTACTTTTCCTTCAGCTCCTGGCACAGTCCGCAGTAAAAAGCCTTATACCTTTCAAAATCTTTTATCTTCAATTCCGGTTTGCAAATGGTAATATATCCGAACATGTTCCTCTCCGCTGACACGTGTGCCTGACGCACACATCTGAACGTTATTTTACCAGATTTGTCCGTATCCTGCATTATTTTATCCTGAGATTTCACAAAAAGTTTATATCATCCTTTTCATTTCTCCTTCGCTCCGCTATAATATAGGGAGATATCAATAGGAGGGACAGTCAAATGAGCAAAATTGATGAAGTAAGAAGCGCCATGGTCCAGGCCATGAAGGCGGGAGACAAAGAGACAAAAGAGACCTTATCCATGCTTCTGTCAGCGCTGAAAAACAAAGCCATAGACAAAAGAGCCGACCTCACTGAGGAGGAGGAGACACAGGTTGTCTTAAAGGAGATCAAGCAGACAAAGGAGACACTGGAAATGACACCTCCGGACCGCACAGAGATCATTGAAGAGTGCAACCACCGGCTGGCTGTTTTGAACCAGTATGCACCCCAGATGATGGACGAGGCTCAGATCCAGGAAGTCATCCAGGCCACTCTGGCCGAGCTGGGCATCGACGCCCCCACAGCCAAGGACAAGGGCCGCATTATGAAGACTCTGATGCCCAAAGTAAAAGGCAAAGCGGACGGAAAGCTGGTCAGCGACCTGGTGGGGAAATTATTTTAAAGATCATTGCATGATCCTTTCAGACCTGCAAGACAAAAGAAGAGCTCCGGAGATGACTCCGAGAGCTCTTTTTTGTCTGCCGCTCTAGGCTGCCTGCACCGCAGTTGCCGCCTCCAAGGCAGCGCCCCGCATCCTCTCCACAAGCAGGTCCACATCCTTCTTTGTGGCGATCAGGGGCGGGATCATACGGTTGATGCTGTCGCCGATGGCTGTGATCAGCGCATGTCTTTTGAAGGTACCCCATTTCACTTCCATGGCGATGGGGATGTCGTACTCAACGCCCACCAGCAGGCCCCGTCCTCTCACCTCTTTTACATGGGGCAGCGTCCGAAGCTGTTCCATCAGATAGGCGCCCACCTCCTCTGCATTCTCAGAGAGGTGACGGTCCAGGATCTCCGAGATGGAGGCAAGGGCGGAGGCACAGGCGATAGGGCTGCCGCCGTAGGTGGAGCCGTGGGTTCCGCTTCCCAGGGCCTCAGCCACTTCTTTTCTGGCACAACATGCTCCGATGGGCATTCCCCCGCCCATGGCCTTTGCCATGGAGACCGCGTCCGGCTTCACGCCGTATCCCATGTAGGCCATGGGGGCTCCTGTCCTTCCCCATCCTGTCTGGACTTCGTCCAGGAGAAGGAGCAGATGATGGTCATCGCAGAGTTTCCGCAGTCCTTCCATGAATTCCTGGGTGGCCGGGTGCACGCCTCCCTCACCCTGCACAGGCTCTATCATAATGGCGATGGTATTTTCTGTGATCTTGGAGGCAAAATCTTCCAGATCGTTGAACCTGGCATAGACAAATCCGGGAACCATGGACCCGAATCCTTCCTGGATGGCTGTCTCCGGCTGGCCTGTGGCAGCCATGGAGCCAAATGTCCTTCCGTGGAATCCATGTTCCGCTGTGATGATCTGATACTTCTTTGGGCCATAATGGTCGGTTCCATACTTTCTGGCCATCTTGATCATGCACTCGTTTGCCTCTGTGCCGGAATTCTGGTAAAAGATCTTATCCATACCGATGGTATCACAGATCTTCTTTGCAAGGAGCGCCTGGGGGATCGTATAAGGATAGTTAAATGTGTGGATAATGTCGTCCGCCTGCTCCTTGATGGCTGCCACCACCTTCTCATTTCTGTTGCCGGGGCTGTTGACCGCCACCCCTCCATAGAAATCCAGATAGGCCTCCCCCTTCTCGTCATACAGGTACATTCCCTCTGCCCTCTCAGCCACAAAATCAAATCTGGGATAGGTCTCCACCATATACTTTCTCACCATTGCTTTCAGCTCTTTTGCTGTCATTCCGGTATCTTTCAGTTTCATACGAAGCGCCTTCCTTTCTATAATGCAGATATACAAAAAAGGTGCCACACATTTTCATGTGTGACACCTTTGCCTTAACACTTACCAAGTATAAATATGTCCCGCTTTCCTGTCAAGTGTTCCCTCTGTATTTTTTCCGATACAATCTATACTATTCTGTATCCTCAACCTGATCGTCTGTCTGAACCTCATCCGTGTAAGGATCGGCCTCCTCCTGCTTCATGGTGACTGTGAGGGTGGTAAACTCAATCTTGTCCCACACCCTCTCGTGTACCTCTATATCTGCATCCTCGCGCCACCCGGCGATGGTCTCGTCCATCAGCTCCTGCTGCCTCTCAGACACAATCTCCTGCTTCTTGGTGTCTGTTGCCTCCCGGTCTAAAAGGCTGGTCACTCTGGCCACATAGTAGCCGTTGTCTCCTTCCACGACTCCTGTGGTCTCCCCCTCGCCCAGGGCATCTGCCGCCTCCACAAGCTGGGTCGGCAAGGTGGCACTCTCCGCGTCAAAGGTGGCATCCTGAGATGTCTGTCCCTGCTCGGTAGCATAAGCCGCAAAATCGGCTGCTCCCGCAGCGCCGGCCGCAAAACTTTCCGCTGTTGCCTTCAGTTCTTCTTTCTCCTCATCAGTCAGATCCACAGAATTGCCTTCTTCATCTGTCGTCGTGAAAGAAAAGGTCACATACTGCATGCTCTTCTGAGCCGCCTCCTCGTCAGAGACCTCCGTGTCAGCTCCTGCTTCCACAGCGTCCTGCACCTTCTTCTGAATTGTCAGAAGCTCAAGGACACGCTCCACTGTATCTGTATTTCCAGAGACTTTCTCTTTCTCTGCCAGTCCGTTTTCCGAATCAAACTGGCTGGCCGCCTCTTTGATCGAATTCTTCTCCTCGTCAGACAGAGAGATATCATACTCGTCCATGTGCTCTTCCATCAAATACATGTTCTCCAGGGACTCGAGGATAGAATCCTTGACCGTATCCTCGTAGGTCTTTCCCTCCTCACTCTCACCGGACCACATGTCATCTCCCATGTACCCCGCATAGTATGTCTCGTACTGGGCCTGTGTATATCTGGCAAGGAAATTTGCCACATCCGCTGTGATATCTGTATCATTCACAGTTGCCACTACATCACTGTCCTCCAGACCGCCGCATCCGGTCAGTGATCCAGCCGCCAGAACGCCGGCCAGCAGCAAAATAACTGCTCTCTTCTTCATGATAACTTTTATCCTCCTTTAAAATGCCTAGTCCACATTATAACTTTTTTTGTCTATTCAAGCAATCCCTCCAGGGAAATTAACACTTTTTTCACCACTTCCAGAGCATTTTCCTCCTTGACCTTCCGGCTGCCGCCCTTTTTCTCATACACAAAGCAGGGCGTTTCCTCTGCCTTGAAAGTCAGGTCTCCCCTGTAGGCGGCAAGCATATCCGGAATCTTCAAAGGATCCACTTTGGCCCGTTCGTACATGGTAAATATATACTGGGCGTCCTTTTGCTCCACCGCAGTCACATAAGCCCTGTGGGCCCTGGCCTTCAGCCCGGCGATCTGCAGCAGCTGCTGGACCTTGCGGGGGATATCGCCGAACCGGTCGATGAGCTCCTCCAGCATGTCCTCCATCTCCTCCTCATTCTCAATGGCCGCGATCCGCTTGTACACATCCAGCTTCTGGTATTCATTGGGAATGTAAGTGTCCGGGATGAAGGCATCTACGTTCAGGTCGATGGTCGTGGCAAAGGTCTCTTCCTCCTCTGTCTCTCCTTTAAGGTGCTTCACCGCCTCATTCAGCATCTTACAGTAAAGATCGTATCCCACTGCCTCCATGTGGCCGTGCTGTTCTGCCCCCAGCAGATTGCCGGCTCCGCGGATCTCCAGATCACGCATGGCGATCCGGAAGCCGGAGCCAAGGTCTGTAAACTCCCGGATGGCGGCCAGACGCTTCTCCGCCACTTCTTTGAGCAGCTTATCCTTCCGGTAGAGAAGGAAGGCGTAGGCCATGCGGTTGGACCGCCCCACCCGGCCCCTGAGCTGGTAGAGCTGGGAGAGACCCAGCCTGTCCGCGTCATGGATGATCATGGTGTTGGCGTTGGAGATGTCCAGCCCCGTCTCAATGATGGTGGTGGAGACAAGCACGTCGATCTCCCGGTTGATAAAGGCATACATGATCTTCTCCAGCTCATGCTCCCGCATCTGCCCGTGTGCAAATGCCACCGTCACATCCGGCACCAGTCTCTGGATCCTGGCTGTCAGCTCGGCAATGTCCTCCACCCGGTTATAGACATAGTACACCTGCCCCTGGCGGGCGCACTCTCTCTCAATAGCCTCCCGCACCATCTCATCATTGTACTCCATGACATAGGTCTGGATGGGCATCCTCTCCTCCGGCGCCTCCTCCAGGACACTCATGTCCCGGATGCCGATGAGACTCATATGGAGGGTTCTGGGGATAGGGGTGGCCGTCAGGGTCAGCACATCCACATTTTCCTTCAGCTTCTTGATCTTCTCCTTGTGCTGCACGCCGAAACGCTGCTCCTCGTCAATGATCAGAAGCCCCAGATCCTTGTACTTCAGGTCGTCGCTGAGAACCCGGTGGGTACCGATGATAATGTCCACAAGCCCCCTCTTTGTGTCCTCGATGGTCTTCTTCTGCTGAGCCGGTGTGCGGAACCGGCACATCAGATCCACCCGCACCGGAAACTCCTTCATCCGCTGGACAAAGGTATTGTAATGCTGCTGAGCCAGAATGGTGGTGGGGACAAGATAGACCACCTGCTTGTTCTCCTGGACAGCCTTGAAGGCCGCCCGGATAGCAATCTCCGTCTTTCCATATCCCACATCTCCGCAGATGAGGCGGTCCATGATCTTATGGCTCTCCATGTCCTGCTTCACAGCCTCGATGGCCGTGAGCTGATCCTCCGTCTCCTCAAAGGGGAACATCTCCTCAAATTCCTTCTGCCAGACTGTGTCCGGCCCATACACGAAACCGTCCTGCTCCTGCCTGGCCGCGTAGAGCGCCACCAGATCTTTGGCGATCTCCCGGACCGCTCCCCGCACCTTTGTCCTTGTCCTGTGCCACTCCTGGGTACCCAGACGGTTCAGCTTCGGCTTCTTTGCGTCTGCATTTGCATACTTCTGGATCAGGTCCAGCTGGGTGGCCGGAATATAGAGGTTCCCTCCCTGGGCGTAGGAGATCTTCATGTAATCCTTGGCCACCTTATCCACCTCGATCTTCTCGATGCCCTGGTAGATGCCGATGCCGTGATTTTCATGGACCACATAGTCCCCCACCTTCAGCTCGGAAAAGCTCTGGATCTTTCTTCCCTCGTAGGTGCGGCGCTTCTTTTTCTTTTTTACTTTTCCGAAGATATCTGTCTCTGAGATGACCTCGAATTTCAGCAGGGGATACTCATAGCCCTCCCCCACATGTCCGTAGGCGGTCATGATCTGCCCAGGCTCCACTTCCCGGTCCATCTCATCACTGTAAAAACTGCTCAGATTGTAGTCCCGCAGATCCTCCGCCAGACGCTTTGCCCTCGTCCTTGATCCGGACAGGAGGACGACCCTGTACCCTTCTCTCTTGAGCCGCTTCAGGTCTCTGGTGAGCATCTCAAAACTGTTGTTGTAGGGGCTGACGCTCTTTGTCTCCAGGCTGTATTTCCCCCGGATCTTAAACTCCGGACACCTTGTCTCAAGCGCGCACAGCCCCACGCAGGAATAACGGTTCATTTTTTTCGCAATATCCGGCGTATGGTACAGGACCATCTCTTCGTCGCTGACCTGGTATCCGCTCTCCATCCGCTTGGCCTGTGCCTCCACAAACTCACTCTCCACGGCCTCCCCTTTTTCCAGAAGGCGCACCGGCTCGTCCAGATAAAGGATCGTGTCCTCCGCGGAAAAATAGTCCAGGAAGGAGACCCCTGCCCCTTCTTTCTGCGCATCTTCGCAGGGATACACAAGGACCCGATCCAGGTTCTCCACAGACCGCTGGCTCTCCACGTCAAAGGTGCGCACAGAATCCACCTCGTCCCCCCACAGCTCGATCCGCACAGGCAGCTCCTCTGTGATGGGGAAGATGTCCAGAATGCCTCCGCGCACTGCAAACTGTCCCGGGCCTTCCACCTGGGACTCCCTGTCATATCCAGCCTGGGCCAGACGGCGCTGTACCTGCTGGAAGTCGATAAATGCCCCATTTTCTATGGATATGGCCTGGCTGCGCACTGCCTCCGGAGCGGGCAGAGCGTCCATAAAGGCGTCGAATCCCAGCACCACTGTGATCTGTTCCTGCTCCAGCACAGCCTGGATGACAGACATTCTCTGACTCATCAACTCCTTGCTGCGGATATCTGCCTGGTAAAAGAGAAAGTCCTTTGCCGGATAGAACCAGACGTCACTGCCGAGAAACCGGTATTCCTCGTACACCTGCTTTGCCTTTGACTCGCTGGCGCAGACGATAACGCGCCTTTTTGATCCGCCGGACAGGGCGTAGACAAGATGGGTCTTCTGGGAACGCACACAGCCCGACACCTGCAGAAGGCCCTTCCCTTTTTTCTGTTCTTTTTTTATCTCTTCAAATTCCGCAAGCTCCTCAAGCGGCATTGTCAGTGCTCTCATGTCTCTACAGCTCCTTTGGTCTCACCTTGCGGTTAAACTCGTTCATGGCCTCATCCACACGATCTGTCACCATGTACTTCACCGCCTCTGCGGCATGGCGGTATCCTTCCTCCATCTCTTTTTTCTCTTCTGCCGAAAAATGTCCCAGGACGTAGTCTGCCAGATCATACTGTTTTGGCTTCTGGCCCACGCCCACCTTGACGCGGAGGAACACATCCGTACCCAGATGGGAGATGATGCTCTTTATCCCATTATGTCCGCCGGCGCTCCCCTTCTTGCGGATCCGGATCTGTCCCGGATCAAGACTTACATCGTCATAAATGACGATGAGCTCCGACTCTTCATCGATCTTATAGTAATCTGCAAGCCCGCGGATACTCTCCCCGCTCAGATTCATGTAGGTCTGAGGCTTGACCAAAAGCACCTTCCGGCCCTCTATGGCCCCCTTCCCGATCAGGGCCCTGTTTTTCCGGTAATCTACGGAGATATTATATTCCCGGGCCAGCACATCTATGACATCAAACCCGGCGTTATGTCTTGTCCCCTCATAGGGAAGTCCCGGGTTACCAAGTCCTGCTATAATATACATTGTCTTCCACCTTTCCTTTCACGCTCTCTCCATTCTACAGGAAGAGAGGCGGTTTGTCACGCAAAAGCCGGGAATATTTTCCCGCTTCCCGGCATACATTATAGAGAATAAAATACTGCCATAATGGTACAGGAGGGCTTTTTATGAGTTCCAGAACAAAAATCGTCGTGCTCCACATGAAAGAGATCATCTACACCGTCATTTTTGCCATACTGGCAATCCTTCTGATCCTGCTGCTGGTCTTCATGTTCTTTCCCAATGACAAAGAGGGAAACAGCCCGGCAGCCCAGTACAAAGCCGGCGTCTACACCTCCTCCCTTACCTTGAACAATACAGACCTGGAAGTAGAAGTCTCGGTGGATGACGCAGGGATCAGCTCCATCCGCTTTACCAACATGGATGAGACGGCAGCCGCCATGCTTCCTTTGGCCCAGCCGGCTATGGAGGACATCGCAGCCCAGATCTGCGAGACCCAGTCCCTTGACAATCTCTCCTTCTCATCCGACTCCGCCTACACCTCCCAGGTCATCGTGGACGCCATCAAAGACGCGCTGGCAAAGGCAGAGAAATAACAGAGCCGCCCACACCGGGCGGCTCCTTTTCCTGCAAAGTCCTTCCTAGCTTTCTACGATCAGATACTTGCCGCTTGGCAGGGCAAAAACCTCTGAGGCCTCTTCCAGTTCCTCAAGAGACATGCCTTCCACGTCCACGCCCTCCTCAAGGAAATAGTTTGCCACTTCCTGGATACTGTCCACCACAACGGCCATACAGTCCTCAAGAAATGCCTCCGCCTCCTCTAAGGTCTCGGCCACAGGCTCGTCAAACAGCTGTCCCTGTCTGTCAAGGAACACCTGCAGACATTCTTCATCATACTCATACATTTTTCTTTCCTCCCTTCTTCCCTTTCTCTATCTGTTTTCCTTCAGAAACTCTGTCAGCTCACCCGGATGGCTGATCAGACGCCTGGCCCCCGCTTCCTCAAGGATCCGTCTGCTGCGGAATCCCCATGTGACGGCCACACCGGTCACACCGGCTGCTCTGGCAGTTGCAACGTCCACCTCCGAGTCTCCCACATAGACGCAATCGTCCTTGCCAACCCCCATTTTATCCAGCAGGTACAGGACGCCGGCAGGGTCCGGCTTTCTTGGCAGCTCCCCGCTCTGCCCCTGCACGAAGTCGAAGATCCCTTCCCCGAAGATCTGTCTCACCACATCCACAGTCTGCCCGTGCGGTTTGTTTGACAGCACTGCCAGCCGGATGCCCATCTCTTTCAGATCTTTCAGCATCTCTCTGATGCCGTCGTAGGGTGTTACATGATATGTACAATTGTCATGGAATATTCTCCCGTAGATTTCCATCCCCTCTTCCAGGCGGCTCAGATGCGCGTCTCCGCAGGCCTCCAGGGTCCGCTCTATGAGCTTTCTCGCCCCGTCGCCCACGAAACTTCGGCACTGGTCCATGGTGATGGGAGGAAGGTCCATCTCCTTCAGCGTAAGATTTACAGAATAGGTCAGTGACTCCAATGTATTCGTCAATGTTCCGTCCAGGTCAAATATGCAGCCTCTCATAATACACGGCACTCCTTTTCCTTTTTCTTTCCCCCCTATCATAGTATGAAGCGGCTGAAATTTCAACGGGCATTTGCATATCCTGCTGTTTTTTCGCCGCTTCTTTTTGCGTCAGCTGCCAAGATACTGTCTCATGATCTTCAGGGCATGCTTTTCCAGCCGGCTGACCTGGGCCTGGGAGATCTGTATCTCCTCCGCCACCTCCATCTGTGTCTTCCCCTCAAAGAAACGCAGCCTGATAATGTACTGTTCTCTTCCGCTCAGATGCTCCATGGCCGCCTCCAGGGACAGATCTTCGATCCACTTGTCCTCCCGGTTCTTCTTATCGCTGATCTGATCCATCACATAGAGGGCATCCCCGCCGTCGCTGTATACCGGTTCCTGCAGGCTGACCGGGGCCTGTATGGCGTCCAGGGCAAAGACAATGTCCTCTTTGGCGATACCGATCTCCTCCGCGATCTCCTGGACAGTGGGCTCCTTCAGGTGCTGCTTCATGTAGCTCTCCCTGGCGTAGATGGCCTTGTACGCTGTGTCCCGCAGGGAGCGGCTCACCCGGATGGAATTGTTGTCTCTCATATAGCGCCGGATCTCCCCGATGATCATGGGAACCGCGTAGGTGGAAAACTTTACATTCAGTTCCGTATTAAAATTGTTCACTGCCTTGATCAGACCGATACAGCCGATCTGAAAAAGATCATCCGGATTTTCATTGCTGGCCGAAAAGCGCTTTATGACACTGAGCACCAGCCGAAGGTTCCCCTTGATGTACCTGTCTTTTGCCTCCTCATCCCCCTCTTTTATGCGGTCCAGCAGCTCTTCCTTTTCCTCTTCTGTAAGGAGCGGGAGCTTTGACGTATTCACTCCGCAGATCTCAACCTTCCCCTGTGCCATCATCTTCAAACCTCCTTGTTTTCCGTCGTCATCTGATCTCGTACAGTATTGATTTTTCTCAATCCGGCCCGGGCTTATACTGGCACATGGGAAAATAAAAAAAGTTTTAGCCCTTGACAAAGAGCTAAAACTTTCTGTTGCATTTTCCTGTTTTTATTTCGTCTCCATCCGGCAGCTTACCTGTCCCACTTGTCTGCCAGATTCTGGATCTGGCTCTCAAATTTGGCAAGGTCTCTGTTGGAGAGCCCTTCATTTTTCATGACTACCTCCATCAGGCGCCGGGCTGCTGCCACCACTCGCTCAAAGGCAGCCCTGGCTTTCGCCCTGGCAGGTTTCTCAGACGCTTTCTTGGGAATGCGCAGGCCTTCTGACAGGATCTCTCCCGTAGCAAGGTCTATGCAGCCTCCGGAGAAGGGTGCAAAGGCGGGACAATGGATCCTCTCCTCCACAGTCTGCGCAAAACTCTCTGTCACCGTGTCCTCCCCGTGTACTACGATAACCTGGTCCGGCTTCCTCTCAAAGCCCTCCAGCCACGCCAGAAGACCGTTCATATCCGCATGGCCGCTGATCCCCTTGATGGACTCGATCCTGGCATTGACCGAGATCGTCTCTCCAAAGAGCTTGACCACCTGGGCACCTTCCAGAAGTTTTCTGCCCAGCGTCCCCACCGCCTGGTATCCCACGAAACAGATGGTGCACTCGCTGCGCCACAGATTGTGCTTGAGATGGTGGCGGATCCTTCCAGCCTCGCACATGCCCGAGGCCGAGATGATGACCTTGGGGCGGTCGTCCAGGTTGATCTGCTTGGACTCCTCCGTGGTGATACTTGTCTTCAGTCCCGGGAAAAGCAGCGGGTTGATCCCCTGTTCCACAAGCGCCAGCGCCTCCTCGTCAAAACAGGATCTGACATTTTTATTGAAGATTGTGGTGGCCTCTATGGCCAGCGGGCTGTCCACATACACCTCAAAAGCGGGGTATTCGGGCAGAAGATTTTTTTCCTTGATCTCCCTGATAAAGTAGAGAAGTTCCTGGGTCCTGCCCACAGCAAAGGAGGGAATGACTACATTGCCTCCTCGGTCAAAGGTCTCCCGCAGGATCCGGGTAAATTCTCCCACGTAGTCCGGAATCTCATCCCCGTGGAGCCTGTCGCCGTAGGTGGACTCAATGACCACATAGTCCGCCTCCTTCACAGGCTGGGGATCGCGAATGATGGGCTGGTTGGTGTTCCCCACGTCCCCCGAGAACACGATCTTCTTTGTCACATCCTCCTCTGTCACCCACACTTCAATGCTGGCGGATCCAAGAAGATGTCCCATATCGTTGAAACGAACTTTGATCCCCTGGCACAGGTCAATGGTCTGCTCATAATCACAGGGGGCAAAGCGCTGGATGGCCGCGTCCGCGTCCGCCATGGTGTACACCGGCTCGTAGAGCTCTCCGCCGCTGCGGCGGGCCTTCCGGTTCCTCCACTGAGCCTCAAACTCCTGGATGTGGGCGCTGTCACGGAGCATGATGCTGCACAGATCCGAGGTGGCAAAGGTGGTGACCACCTCGCCTGTAAATCCCTGCTTGCACAGAAGAGGGATATTGCCCGAGTGGTCGATGTGGGCATGGGTCAGAAGCACATAGTCGATCTCCGCCGCCGTCACCGGGAGTTTCTGATTCTCATACAGATCCGGTCCCTGCTCCATGCCGCAGTCAATGAGAACCCGTTTCCCGCAGGCTTCCAGAAGGTGGCAGCTGCCTGTCACCTCGTGGGCCGCGCCGATAAAAGTAAGTTTCATATACCTCAACCCCTTTTTCTTTTTATTGTATCATTTTACTCAGGCTGTGGCTATGAATATTTTACCATTTCCCTCTTCAGTCTCTGCATGATCTTCTTCTCCAGCCGTGATATATAGGACTGGGAAATGCCCAGCACGTCCGCCACCTCTTTCTGGGTCTTCTCCTCCCCGCCGGGCACACCCAGGCCGAACCTGAGGCGCACGATGGTCTGCTCCCTGCTCGTAAGTCTCTCCAGCGCCTTTCCCAGCACTTTCCTCTCCGCCTCCTGTTCCAGATCCCGGTAGATAGTGTCCTCCTCTGTGCCCAGGATGTCTGAAAGGAGCAGCTCATTTCCATCCCAGTCCACGTTGAGGGGTTCGTCTATGGACACCTCCATCCTTGTCTTGTTATTTCTCCGCAAGTACATGAGGATCTCATTTTCGATGCACCGGGAGGCGTAAGTCGCCAGCTTGATGTTCTTCTTCGGATCATAGGTGTTGATGGCTTTGATGAGCCCGATGGTCCCGATGGAGATAAGGTCCTCCACCCCCACCCCTGTGTTGTCAAACTTTTTTGCTATGTACACCACCAGCCGAAGGTTGTGCTCGATGAGCAGCTTCCTGGCAGCTTTGTCCTCCTCCGTCCCCAGCTTTCCGATGGCCGATGCCTCCTCCCGGGCCTCAAGGGGCGCCGGAAGGATATCCGACCCGCCTATATAGTGCACGTCTCCTTTCTCCGGAAACAAAAAGGTCCGAAAATTCGGTATCACCTTCAGTTTAAACTGATTTGGCACTGCAACTTTTATCATCATGTCTTTTTCTCCTCCAATCTATACTACAGATCCGGATGGATGAGCATCCGGTACGTTCCATCTGAAGATACTGCGTCCTCGCTGATCCCCACCAGGGGCGCCTCGATCCATCTGGGCCCCCTCTCATATATGCAGAGCTTTTCCAGCCTCACAGCCGGGAGAACTCCCTCTTTCCTTCCCACGGAACGGTATGGGATGTACCGCATCTGTTCCGGCATCTGTCCACAGAACAGCTCATCAGCCGCCGTCCTCTCCAGGATGCTGACCGGTTCTCCGGTAAACGGGTCCGTCAGGGAATTTCCGGTGTCTATGAGAGCGGTCAAAGCCACCTTTCTCTCCTTCCAGAAAATCTCCGCCCGGCATCTGTACTTGCCATGCCCAAGAGCCGCCGATAGCAGCCAGAGCACGCCTGAAGCCAGATAGTAGCTTCCCGCTGCCAGAGCAAAGAAGAGGCTTCCCACTTCCATCCAGTCTCCATACTGAGACAGATATCCCATGATGCCGCCCGCGAGAAACCCCGCCGCATAAAGAAGGCAGAGGGCGTACACCATCTTCCTCCCCCATGGGATCCGAAGCCCCGCCCGCAGCATGATCACGCTGACCACGCCGTGGAACAGAAAAAATTTTATGATCGGACAGGGAAGCGGTAAAACGGTCACCACGCACATGAGCACAGATCCCGCCAGTGCTCCCAGGGCAATATTTCCAAGCGTGGCAGGGCTTTTCAATATCCGCCTGACAAGAAGGAGCAGTATGTGATCCATCATAAAATTTTCCAGAAAAAACACATCTATATACAGTTCATACTCCACATTACACCTTCTTTCTCTTTTGTGCAGACATCGCGTACTGCTTTACTGTACCCGGGCAGGATTTATTATAAGGAGAAGAGGGCTTCAAAATTTGTCAGATGGTGCCGGGGACCCGGCAGATTTTCTCGACAGAAAAACATCGTTTCCGCAGAAATACAAAAGATTTCGAAAAAGACAGAAAAAAGAAGACTGTGCACAATGCACAGTCTTCTGAAACGATTCTTATATTTTATTTTTTAAAGAAATCCGGAATCTTGATGGACTGCTCCTTCACCTTGCTGGTAGGTGTTCTCGGTGTGTCCAGTGAAGGCGTCGTGCCTCCCATCGGACGCTTCAGTCCGCTTCCGCTGTTAGTCGGCACAGCTCCTGCCTCCGATCTCGGAGCATGAGTTGTGTGGGATGTATGTGATGCATGGGTAGAATTCAGCTGTCTGTCATAGCTGCTGGCCGGCGGAACCATCCCAGATCTTCCCTCCAGTCTGGATTTCAGTTTTGAGGACGTTCCACCCACGTTATGTAATCCCGTCGCAATCACAGTGATGGTCGCTTCATCTGCTCTGGAGTCATCGTACATAGCACCGAAGATGATATTTGCATCCTCCCCTGCCAGATCCTGTACAAACTCAGCTGCATCGGACGCATCCATAAGGGTGATATCACCGGAAATATTGATGATAACATGGGAAGCCCCTGCAATAGTAGTCTCAAGCAGCGGGCTGGCAACAGCCTGCTTCACAGCCTCCAGCGCCTTGTCGTCGCCGCGGCCCTGTCCGATACCGATATGAGCGATACCCTTGTCCGTCATAACTGTCTGCACGTCCGCAAAATCCAGGTTGATAAGGGACGGAACATTGATCAGGTCCGTGATTCCCTGGATACCCTGCTGCAGCACTTCATCCGCCTTCTTCAGCGCCTCCGGCATGGTGGTGCGTCTGTCTACCACTTCCAGAAGCTTGTCATTGGGGATGACGATCAGTGTATCTACATTCTCTTTTAACTTGTCAATTCCAGCCAGCGCATTGTTCATGCGTGTCTTGGACTCAAAACGGAAAGGCTTTGTGACAACGCCTACAGTCAGAGCCCCCTGCTCTTTTGCAATGCGGGCAACTACAGGTGTTGCGCCGGTTCCGGTTCCGCCTCCCATACCGCAGGTGACGAATACCATGTCCGCGCCCTTCAGAGCTGCTGAGATCTCCTCTGCACTCTCCTCGGCCGCCTTCTCTCCGATCTCCGGCCGGGCGCCTGCGCCCAGTCCCTTGGTGATCTTGTCTCCAATCTGCATCAGTGTAGGCGCCTTACATAACTGAAGGGCCTGCTTGTCTGTATTAATAGCGATAAATTCAACGCCGGCGATCTGTTCGTCGATCATTCGGTTGACAGCATTGTTTCCGCCGCCTCCTACTCCAACAACAATAATTTTTGCCGCCGCTTCTGACTCGTTTGTTTTAATCTCTAGCAAGGGTTTCTCCTCCTTTGTTTCTATCCTTATTATATAATTATACATCCCATAACGGCGGACTGCCAGCCCGCCATATATACTATATAATATAGGCTTTTGTGCAAAATATCAATAGAATTTTCTCTATTTTTATGGATTTCCGCTCATTTTTACGTGAGAAACAGGGCATTTTATCCGCTGTATCCGTCGGCTCCGGCATTCTATTCCCCGGATGCCACCTCAGGCTGCTCCGCTTCCGGTGTCTCCTGGGTCGCCTCTGCCGCTGGCAGCTCATCGATATCAAAAGTGACAGCGTTCCCTTCCTCCGAAAAATGTTCCAGGTGAAGCGTGCCTTTACGCCCCTCCAGATTGGCCAGGATGGGGGAAATCTGGGCCATTTTGTCAGAAGTAATATTATCGCCCAGAAGCACACAGATCTCACCGAACCAAAGCTGGATGTCCCCGTTGCTGCACACGATCCGATCCGGGGAAAGTTCAAACTCCCTGACCTGCTGTGTCACCTCCAGAATGGACTGGAACACGGCCTCATCTCCGTTTTCAAGGGATTGGTACAGTTCTGCCCCGGACACGTCAAGTCCCTCGATACAGGGCACACCTTCCAGGACCTCGCTGCTCTCCTTTACCACGGTCCCCTCTTTGTCAAAATACACGTTCTGCTCTCCGCTTGTCACATAGCCCAGAATGCTTTTTTCGTCCACAGTCACCTGCACGGACCAGGGAGCACGCAGGGATACGCTTATGGAGTTGAGGCTGCCCGGCATATCGTAGTCGGTGAAACGGTATTTGTACAGCAGATACAGAGAATTTATGGCGAGCGGGTCCTCCTCCACAAGATCTACGATCTCCTGGCTGTCCGTGTACTCATTGCCCTTCACTTCGATCTTCTGCACATAGAAGAGCAGGAACAGAGCCATCAGAATAATGGCAAGCCCTAAGACGATCACTGTCAGCGCATATATTTTATGGGACTTTTTATAGCCCTTATTTTTCTTTTGTCTCATGTAAAGCCTCCTGTATACCTGTGCCGGCCGCCGATGCGTCCGGCGCTTTCCTGTTATTTTACCAGAGATGACACGCTGAGCACAAGCCCCATTTCCAGGAGCAGAAAAACCACAGACGTTCCCCCGTAGCTGACAAAAGGCAGGGTGATCCCGGTGTTGGGGATGGTGTTGGTCACCACCGCAATATTCAGGATCACCTGGATCAGCATATGTCCCATGGCCCCCGCGGCAATGAGCGCCCCGAAAAGATCCGGCGCCCTGCTGGCAATGACGTAGAACCGCCAGATCAGGATGAGAAAGAGCAGCAGGATAAAGCCTGCGCCAAAAAGTCCCAGCTCCTCGCAGATGATGGAGAAGATCATATCATTCTGCGCCTCCGGGACAAATCCCAGCTTCTGCACACTGTTCCCAAGCCCCCGCCCGAACAGGCCGCCCGAGCCGATGGCATAGAGCCCCTGCAGAGTCTGATACCCCTTCTCGTAGGCTTCCGGATTCCTCCAGATGGCAAGCCGCTCCAGGCGGTAGCTCTCCATAGCCAGGAAGACAGCCATAAACCCGCATCCGACAACTCCCATCCAGATAAACTGGCCGTACCTGGGGCTTGCGATAAACACAAGGATCACTCCGATCCCCAGGATAATGATGGCTGTGCTCAGATTGCTGGCACCCACAAGGCCGGCCACCGGCAGGATCAGGATCATAATGCCTGCCATGACCCGCATTTTCTTTATTTTGTCCGCATACTTCGTCACCCTGTCCGCCAGGAAGAGGATCACCGCCACCTTGGCAAACTCTGAGGGCTGAAAAGAAAAAGGGCCCAAAGAAAGCCATCTTCTGGACCCGTTGTACTCATCTCCCACAAGAAGGACAGCGACGGACAAAAGCACCGCCGCCAGATAGGCCGGCAGTGCAAAACGGCGCAGGACATGGTAATCCATGCTGGCCGTCACAAACATGGCCGCTATCCCAATAGTTGTGGCAAAAACCTGTTTTTTCAGATAATAATAAGGATCATTGAATTTCACTTCTCCGTTCCAGGCACTGGTGCTCTGCAGGATCACAAGCCCGGCCAGAAGGAGAAGCGCCAAAGCTGCAAGCAGCGTGTAGTCATATTTTTTCTTTCTGGATGAACCCGGCAATCTTCGCTCTCCCCTTACAAGGAATTTACGATCTCTTTGAATTTATCGCCCCGTTCTTCATAACTTTTAAACATATCCCAGCTGGCGCAGGCGGGGGAGAGGAGAACCGCATCCCCGGGCGCGGCAGCTGACGCCGCTTTTTTGACCGCCTCGTCAAAGGAGTCTGCGAACACATAGTCCGTAAATCCGCAGGCCTCTGCCTGGGCGGCGATCTTCTCCTTTGTGGCGCCCAAAAGTACGAGACGCTTCACTTTGCCGTCAAAGCTTTGGATCCACTCGCTGAAGTCGGACTGCTTGTCGTAGCCTCCCCCGATCAGCACAGTGGGCCGCTTCATGGCCTGGACTGCCTTGATGGCAGCGTCCGGATTGGTGCCCTTGGAGTCGTTGTAGTAAGCCACGCCCTCCTTTTCCGCCACGAACTCGATCCGGTGAGCCACGCCCTTAAATGCCTTCACCGTATCACGTATCACGTCCATGGGGACGCCGTAGGCGATGGCCATGGCGGAGGCCGCCATCACATTCTCATAATTGTGGGTGCCAAGAAGCTGAAGCTCCTCCACATCACACAGCATCTCCTCCGTTCCGTCTGTCCCCCTGTATATTATATGACCGTCTTCCAGATAAATGCCTGTATCCAGCTTTCTGGCACTGGAGAAATAGATGACCTGGGCCCGCAGGGTCTCTGCGAACGTGCGGAGTACCTCATCTTCATAATTCAGGATACAGAAATCTTCCTCTGTCTGGTTCTTTGTGATATTCTCCTTTGCCTGGATGTAGGCTTCCATGGTGTGGTGCCTGTTCAGGTGATCCGGCGTCAGATTGAGGATGGCAGACACCCTGGGCCGGAAGGTGACAATACTCTCCAGCTGGAAGCTGCTCATCTCCGCCACAATCACGGAATCCGGCCTTGTCTCATCCACCACCGTGGTGTAGGGATTGCCAATATTTCCCACTACAAAAACGCTGTCAAAAGCGTTCTTTGCGATCTCACCCAGAAGGGAGGTAGTGGTGGTCTTCCCGTTTGTACCTGTGATGGCCAGGATCTCTCCCTTGCTGAAGAGATAAGCCAGCTCGATCTCCCCGATGATCTCTATGCCCGCCTCTCTCATCTTCTCAATGACAGGAAGATCAGTGGGCACGCCGGGGCTCAACACAACAAGGTCCAGTTCCCCCAGGAGCTCCTCCGGGAAGGGGCCGGCGATGATTCTGGCGCTGCTCTCTGCGCCCAGCTTCTTTTTGATCTCCTCCTTGTCCAGATTCACATTGCCGTCATAGAGCACCACCTGTGCTCCTCTTTTTTCCAGCAGGGATCCGGCGCCGATGCCGCTGATCCCAAGTCCGAACACAAGCACTTCTTTTCCTTTTACTTCCATAGCAGAGCTTCTCTCCTTCCTGTACTACATGGCCATGAGGGCGATCAGGCAGAGAATGGCTGTGATGACGGAGAAAACCGCCACAACCTTTGTCTCTGACCACCCGCAGAGTTCAAAGTGATGATGGATGGGGGCCATCTTGAAGAACCGCTTTCCGCCTGTCTTCTTGAAGTATGTAACCTGGATCATGACGGAGAGCACCTCCACCACGTAGACCAGACCTACGATAATAATGAAGATGGGCATCTGCAGCATATAGGCTGTGGAAGCCACGAAACCGCCCAGCGCCAGAGAGCCTGTGTCCCCCATAAACACGCTGGCCGGATACACATTGAACAACAGAAATCCCAGCAGGGCTCCCACCACCGCACAGGTGATCGGCTCAATGCCGCTCTTTGTCCCCACTGCCACAACAGTAAAGAAGGTAGCCACAAGCACCGTCACGCTGGAGGCCAGGCCGTCCAGTCCGTCCGTAAAGTTCACACCGTTGACCGTGCCGATCACAGCCACAAAGAGCAGCGGGATGGCAAGCCATCCGATATCCAGATAACTGCCCCCGGAGAATGGGATGAGCATGGTCAGAGGAACGTCCGTAAACTGTACAAGGTAAAAAGCAAAGACCGCTGTCACCAGGATCTGAAGCGCCATCTTCTGCTTGGGGAAAAGCCCGTCAGACCTTTTCAGCACCACCTTCAGATAGTCATCCAGAAATCCGATCAGCCCAAAGCCTAAAGTCACAAACAGGATAGGGATGATGTTGGGATACCTTCCGATATAGATGACCGATGTGATCACCACGGCAGTCAGGATGATGACGCCTCCCATGGTGGGAGTTCCCGCTTTCTTCAGATGGGATTTCACACCCTCCTCCCTCTCTGTCTGGTCCATTTTCAGTCTGCGGAGCACCGGGATCACAACCGGTCCCATGATCACACTCAGCGCAAAGGAAATCAGCACTGGCACAAAAATTGTATAGTCCATAGATACACCTCTCGTCTCTTTCGTTATTTTCCTGTCCCAGGACTGCCGCAGCAGTCCATGGCTTCATTCAGTATACTTCATTTCTCACTCTTTTTCAACGCCAAGATAGGGGAGGATATTTTCAAAAATGTCCCGTATCACCGGCGCCGCTATGGTTCCCCCATAGTACACTCCCTGGGGATTGTAGATGATACACATGCCCAGCACCTGCGGGTCATCTGCCGGGGCAAAGCCGATAAAAGAAGAGATATATTTGTTGGCACTCCTGGGGAGCGTCTGGGAGGTGGCTGTCTTTCCCCCGATCTGGTAGCCCTCGATAGCCGCGTTTTTCCCTGATCCTTCCGAGACAACCTTCTCCAGGATCGCGCGCATGGTAAGGGAAGTTTCCTCAGAGACGATCCGGTCCTTTTTCCCGTGTTCCAGCACAAGCTTCTGACTGCCGTCCTCGTTCAGCACCCGCACTCCCACATGGGGCGTCACGCGGAAGCCCCCGTTGACAATGGAGCTGACTGTGGCCGCCATCTGGATGGGCGTCACCTGGAAGGACTGGCCAAATGACATGGTGGCCAGCTCCACGGTCCCTATATTTTCCCTCTTGTGCATGATCGTCCCCGCCTCCCCGGGCAGGTCCACGCCTGTCAGATCCATCAGCCCGAACTGCTCATAGTAATCACAGAAGGTGTCCGCTCCCAGGCGCAGTCCCACATCGATGAACACCGGGTTGCAGGAGTTCATGACCCCCTCCACAAAAGTCTCCTGTCCGTGGCCGCCCACTTTGTGGCAGCGGATCTTCCTGTCCTCTACCACCCGGTATCCCGGGCAGCTGAATGTGTCGTCCAGCTCCACCACACCCTCCTCCAGAGCGGCGGAGGCAGTGATGATCTTAAAGGTGGAACCGGGTTCATAGGTGTCGTTGATGCACCGGTTTCTCCACATCTGATTCAACGCATCCTGTTTTTCCTCATCCGAGAGAATCGAGGCATCCACCCCTGTATTTAATGTAAAAGGATCGTTCAGATCAAACTCCGGCACATTCACCATAGCCATGATCTCCCCGTTCTGCGGATTCATGAGCAGGATCGACACACCGTCAGCCTGCTTCTCCTCCATCACCTTCTCCGCCATCTGCTGCGCGTACATCTGCAGGTTATAGTCAAGACTCGTCTGCAGATCATTGCCGGGCACAGGCTCGATCCGATCCTCTGCCTCCCCGGGAAGCTCGATCCCCCGGGCGTCGGTGGTGGTCAGTATGGTGCCGTCCTGCCCTTTCAGATACTCCTCATATTTGACCTCCAGCCCTATGATCCCCTGGTTATCTGCCCCGGTAAAGCCAAGGACCGTGGAGGCCAGCTCGTCATAGGGATAGTTTCTCTTGAAATCCTCATCTACCTTCACTCCATCCAGATCCATCTTCCGGATGATATCCCCGGTCTCTTTCTCTACATTGGTCCTGATCCGCTCCATGGAGGACACTTTCTCTACTTTCTCCCGCACCTCGCTCTCCTCCATCTCCAATGTCTGGGAGAGCGCCCGGATCACCTCCTCCGGATCTGTGATCTGGCTGTGTATGACAGAGATGGTGCAGACTGTGCGGTTGTCCGCCAGCACTGTGCCTGAGGCATCCAGTATCCGTCCTCTGGCCGCCTTGATGGATCGCTCCCGCTCGTGCAGGGCCTGCGCCTTCTCCTGGTAATAATCCGCCTCAAAGATCATCAGCCAGACAAGGCGCCCGGCCAGAACGATCACAATGCACACAGCGCACAGAAAAACGATCAGGAGTTTCTTCTTATTATATGTCCGGTTGCGCACAAAAAACCTCACAAAAGCCTTTCTACAATTTATGAACGCTTTTGTGAGGTTATACATAAGCCTTTATTCTGTTTTTACTGCGCTTCCGCTGCAGTCTGATCCACTGCTGTCTGAGTGATGCCCAGATAGGGGAAGATCTCCTTCATAATGTCGCTGGCCATCTGGACAGCCAGGGAGCTCTGCGCCTGATCATATTCGTTGGGCTCATCGATGACAACGTACACAGCGATCTCCGGATTCTCCTGCGGTGCGTAGGCGATAAAGGACACAAGGTTCTTGCCCTCGCTTCTGGGAAGTTTCTCCGCTGTTCCGGTCTTTCCTCCCACTTCGTACCCTGCGATGTCCGCAGGCTGTCCGCTGCCCTCCAGTACCACACCTCTCATGTAGTCCTTCACCAGCGTGCTTGTCTCCTCAGAGACGGTCCGCTTCACAAGGACAGGTTCCACATTCTCAATGACATTTCCATTTTCATCCTGGATCTGCTTGACAATGTGGGGCTCATAATAGTATCCGCCGTTGATGAGGGAGCAGAAGCCCGCCATCATCTGGGTCATCGTCACGTTAAAGTTCTGTCCGAAGGCGTTGGTGGCAAGGCTGGTCTCATCCATATTGTCTGCCGTGTAGAGAAGGCCGGATGTCTCCGCCTCTCCCGGGAGATCGATGCCTGTCATCTCACCGAATCCAAATATATGCTGATATTTCGTAAAATCCACCGCACCGATCATCTCGCCGATCTGCATCAGCGCCACGTTGCAGGAGTTTTCTATGGCTCCCTTTACCGTCAGGGTACCGTGGCCATCCCGGTTGATACAGTGGATGTCATAGTCGCCTATATGGAGGGAACCGCCGCAGTAAAAGGTCTCTTCCCCTGTGAGCGCCCCCGTCTCCAGGGCCGCCGCTACCGTGAAGGGCTTGATGGTCGAACCTGGCTCGTATGTGTCTGTGACACAAAAATTTTTCCAAAGGGTGTTGAGCGCATCCAGCTTCTCCTGGTCGCTCATGGCGTCCAGCTGTTCCTGGGTGTAGTATTTTGTCAGATCTCTGGGATTGTTCAGGTCGTAGTTTGGATAGCTGGCCTCTGCCAGGATCTCCCCATTCTGGGGATTCATGACCATGACAGCCGTATTTTTACTACCCTCTCCCGGAGTCGCATTGTTTTTTCTCTCATCATTGAACTGCTGGATGTATTTTTCCACCACGCTCTGCACCTGCAGATCTATGGTGGACACCACGGTCTTTCCGTTTACCGGCTCTTTCACGGTCCGCTCCACAGATGAACCGCTGTCCAGATAGCCGTACTCCCGGCCGTCTGTGCCGTTGAGGGTGGAATTGTAGTATCCTTCTATACCACCGTTTCCCACATTTCCATCCACAGTAAATCCGATCACATCCGATGCCAGTGTACTGTAGGGGTAGGTTCTTTGGTAATCGTCTTCCAGCCAGATCCCCCGCACATTGGGATAGTTCTCATCATCCTCGTCTATGGCATTGAACTTTTGGGCAGTCTCATAGTCAATCCCCTTCAACAGGACACTGTACCTGCTGTCCGGATTGTTCTCGATCAGGCTGTCCACCGTCTCCTCCTCGATGCCAAAACAGTCTTTCAGCACCTGCTTGGTGGGCTCCACATAGTCCTCATCGTCCAGCATGGCCTTCACATCCAGCACCACATTGTACACCCGCTCGCTGGTTGCCAGCTTGGTGCCGTTCCGGTCCACAATATCTCCCCTCTTGTAGGGGATCGTTCTGCTGTCGTACTGCTGCTGGTCCAGTACGATCTTCGTGTATTCTTCTCCGCTGGCCGCATTGATGTAAGTGATCCTCACCACAAGACCAGCAAAAGCTAGTATGATCCCCACATAGAGGATAACTAGCTTTTTCTGCATAAATTTGGGAAATTTTTTCCGCAATAATTTTTTTACTTTTTTGGTCATCTTCACACCTTAGTCCTGTACATTGTCCGCGCTTGCGATGATGCCGCTCTCCGGTATCTGCTCATACTGTTTTACATAGCCTTCATCCGGGTTTTCATACTCCACGATCTGGCTGCTCTGTGCAGGCACCATACCCATCTCGGTCTCCGCCTTCTGCTTGATCTGATCCAGATTAACAGAGTCGATAATGGAGTTGTATTTTGTGGTGTTCTCTTCCCGCATGTCAGCCAGCTCTTCCTGCAAAGCGGTGATATTGCTGGAGCGGCTGCTGATCTCCGACTGGAGACGCACATAGTTCACACAGATAAAAAGAGCCATCACTGCGGCAACTGAGAGAAAGATCACATATCTTTTTCCCACCCGCAGCTCTCTTCTCTGGTTCTGGCGGACCTGCCGGCTCTGACGGCTGTTCTTCCTGCGGCGCTCCTCCCTCTGAGGCTCCCCGCGCCGCTGCGGCTCGTAATCCGGCTTTGTCACTGTATTTCCATACACGTACATAGAACGGGTGTCAGCGCCGCTTCTTCTATATGTATTTATTCTCCCCGATGATGCTCTTCTTGCCGCCATCTGATCTTCCCCTTTCTATATACTCCCCGTCTGCCCTCCTATTTTCTCTCGAAAATCCGAAGTTTCGCGCTCTTGGAACGGCTGTTTTCCTCCAGTTCCTCCTCGCTTGGCAGAATTGGTTTTCTAGTTAAAATACTCCCTTTTGACACCTTTCCGCACACGCACACCGGAAAATCCTTCGGGCATGTGCAGGGGTCTTCATTTTTCTTAAATGCACTCTTTACGATCCGGTCTTCCAGGGAATGGAAGGTGATGATACACAGCCTTCCGCCCGGATTCAGCAGATCGATCATCTCATCCAGAGAATTTTTCAGCACATCCAGCTCTCTGTTCAGCTCGATCCGGATAGCCTGAAATGTCCTCTTTGCCGGATGCCCGGACTTTTTCTGGAATTTCATAGGGATGGCTCCCCTGATGATCTCCGTCAGCTGTCCGGTAGTTTCAATGGACCTCTTTTCGCGTTCGATCACGATATGTTTGGCAATATTCTTGGCAAACTTATCCTCCCCGTAATCTCTTATAACGCGATAGAGGTCCTTCTCACTGTAGTCATTGACAATGTCCCTGGCCGTCATCGTCTGACGCCTGTCCATCCTCATATCCAGGGGTGCATCTTCGCGATAGGAGAATCCCCGCTCTGCCGTATCTAACTGATAAGATGATACGCCCAGATCGAGCACGATCCCATCGACTTTGTCAATGCCTAATCCTTGGAGCACGGACTTCATTTCACAATAGTTGCTCCGGACTATTGTGACTTTCTCCCCGAAGTCCTTTAAGCGGATGCCTGCTGCCTCTATGGCCGCTTCATCCTGGTCTATTCCTACAATACTCCCCTTGTTGCCAAGGCGTCTGCATATCTCGTATGCATGTCCGCCTCCACCAAGCGTTCCGTCTACGTAAATGCCGTCCGGCTTGATGTTTAATCCATTGACAGTTTCTTCAAGCAATACTGACCTGTGTTTAAATTCCATATCTTCTCCCTCTAGATACTGAATCCACTCTCCTCCATATCAGATGCGATATCCTCAATCGTGAGTTCCAGTTCAGCATTCTTTTCATCCCATCTGGCCTTGTCCCAGATCTCGGCACGCTTCCCCATACCGATAAACACAACCTCTTTCTCGAGTTTTGCATAGCTGCGCAGGGCTGGTGGGATCAGTGTTCTACCTTGCTTGTCAAGGTCGCCGTCATTCGCACTTCCCTGAAAGAAATGTGCAAAAGCACGGGCTTTTTTGTCTGTGGTCGTTGGTAAGGCGTTAAGTTTCTCTTCGAAAGCGGTCCATTCGTTTTCCGGATACACGTACAGGCAGTTCTCCATGCCTTTTGTTATGACGAAATGCTCCCCCAGATCGTCACGAAACTTGGCTGGAATGATCACCCTCCCCTTCGGGTCGATATTATGACTGTACTCTCCTTTCAACATCAGAACTCACCCTCTTTCAAAGTGGTCTGCCACTTTTGCTCCACTTTGTACCACTTTTCACCACTTTCTACCACTTGAAACCATTGTAAACCACTTCACAGGTGATTTCAACCCCTTTTTTCGTAAAAATCCAAAATAAAGGGCACAAAAAAAGAAGGCGGGACTTTCCCGTCTTCTCTTATCTTCCACTATGATATATATACGCTCATCCGCTCCGGATCATTCCCCCGTGTTCAGGCTGGTCTCATAATCTGTAATGGCGTTGTAATTCACCTCAGCAGTCTCCACAGGCCTGCTGTCCTCGTACACCCTGAAGGCTGAATATCCGATCCATCCCACCAGCGCCACAGCCAGCACGGCCACAACACAACGGCGGATGTAATACTGGATCTTCTCCTTTTTCATGGTCTTCTTGCGGTTCGCTTTTTCTTTTTTATATCTGTCCACTTTTTCCTGGCTCATCTGTGTGCACTCCTTCTATCAATCATCAGCTAGTGCCTATTCTATCACAAAAAGGAGGATTATACAACCACGATTATGCCCCCGTCAGCGGCATACATGCTGCTGATCCCCGCCGTATCCAGCAGGATCACATCCTTGGGGCTTATCCTCTCAAGGAGCATCTCCTTCACTTTCTGCGCCCGCTCGGGACAGTTGCAGTGGCTGATAGCCAGTATCTTTTCCTCCGGTTTCTTCACGCCCTGCACAACCTCATCGATCATTTTTGCCAGAGCCTTCTTGATCCCTCTGGCCTGCCCTAACTGGCAGATCGTGCCCTGAGGCGTGGAGCCCATGACAGGCTTGATATTTAAAGCGGAGGCCATCAGAGACTTAATTCCCTTCAGCCGCCCGTTCTTGCGGAGGGTCTCCAGGGTCTCCAGGACAAAGTAGGTATGCTGGCTCTCAATGTAGCCCTCCACTGTGCGCACTACCTCCTCGAAGTCCATGCCCGCCTCCTCGCACTCCGCGATCTTCAGGGCGATCAGCGTCTCACCGACGGATGCAGAGCGGGAATTAAAGACATAGATCTCTTTGTCTCCGTACTCTTCGTGGTACAGGTTTTTCCCCAGCACGGCGCTGTTGTAGGAACCACTGAGCTCAGCAGACAGAGTCACGGCATAGACTCTCTTGGCCTCACAGTGATACCCTTCCATGTACGCCTCAGGCGAGGGGCAGGAGGACTTTGGTGAATGGGGACTCTGGGCGATCAGTGCCAGAAACCTCTTCTGATCAAATGTCTCATCATCCACAATGTGATGCTCATCAATATCAATACTCAGTGAAGCTGTCTCAAAATGTCCAGAGCGCTTCATATCCTCTGTAAGTTCCCCGCAGCTGTCCACAATAATCTTATAACTCATTTCCGATCAATCCTCCGCGTTATCCGTTGCTATTATACGTAGTATCAAAAACCACTTTATATATCATAGCACAATAACCTGCAGTTGAAAAGGGGAAATCCGATCATCCCATCTTAATCTTTCTGGAAATTCCCAGAGCAAGTCCCATTTCCGCCATCAGAAAGAGGATCGACGTGCCTCCGTAGCTGATAAAAGGAAGTGTGATTCCTGTGTTGGGGATCAGATTGATCACCACAGCTACGTTCAATATGACCTGAAGAGCGATATGGGAGAAAATGCCGCTGGCCACAAGAGCGCCATACATATCCGGCGCATTCTGTGCGATCACCATGAGCCTGTACAGCAAAAGCCCGAACAAAAGCAGTACCATAATGGCGCCGAACACGCCCAGCTCCTCACAGATGACGGACAGGATCATGTCGTTCTGCACCTCCGGGATGAACTGCTTCTGGGCACTGTTTCCAAGCCCTTTTCCAAAAAAGCCACCGGATCCCACTGCGTAGAGACCCTGCACCACCTGATAGCCAAGGCCGGAGGAGTACCGCTCCGGATCCAGCCACACAAGAAGCCTTCCCAGACGGAAATTTCCCTCAAAGTCCCCCGCCTGCACAAGGGGCCCCAGGATCATCGGTATGAGGAGCACCGCCAGAACTCCCACCACCACAGGCACTATAAATACAGCCTTCTTGGGGTGGACGATAAAGACCATCAAAAAAGAAATGCCGAACACGATAATAGCGGTGCTCAGATTTTCCGTCAGGAAAAAGACGCAGGCCGCCGAGAGCGCTCCCCAGCAGAGAACCCGCACAACCCCTGCCAGGGTATTGATCTGTTTTCCAACCTGGCAGATCACCACCGGGATGAAAAGGATGACTGCGATCTTCGCAAGCTCGGAGGGCTGCAGCTGCTGATTAAAAGGAAGCCGGATCCAGCGCCTGGCGCCGTTCACTTCTTTTCCCAGAGGAGTCTGCACCAGCGCCATCAGGATCAGAGAAAAGAAAAAGATCCGCTTCGCCAGCTTTGCCCAGATATGGTAGTCGATCAGCGAGACTATGTAAGCTCCCGCCGCGCCCGCCAGGCAGAAAAAGATCTGTCTCTTAAAATAGTACATACTGTCGTTATAGTCCACCTGGGCCGCATAGGCGCTGGCGCTGTAGAGCATGACCAGGCCAAAGCAGATCAGGAAGACCATGGAGGCCACCAGACTGTAGTCAAAGTACCGTATACTGTTTTTCACTCTCGCCCGCACCTTCTCCGATCTCGTATAGGTTCCCCGCGGACTTCCGTTCCCCCTGCTGCGGTCAGGCATCTGCCTGACTTTGCTGTTTCTGTTGTCCATTCTATTTACACTCCAATCATTGCGTCAGTCTACATCGACGCATATATTATAACGGCAACCGGAGATAAAAACAAGCCCGGAGCGGGCGCGCCGTGGAGATGCGCCTCCCGCCGGACCGGGCCTGGCTTGGTGCTCATTTTATTTTCCCAGATCAAATGCCGGGTTGAATGCATAGAAGTTGCGGCTGTCCAGATGATCCTGTACAATGCGCAGGCTCTCGCCGAATCTCTGGTAATGGACGATCTCCCTGGCCCGCAGGAACCGGATGGGGTCTGCCACCTCCGGATCTTTCACAAGCCGCAGGATGTTGTCGTAGGTGGTCCTGGCTTTCTGCTCTGCCGCCATATCTTCATGCAAGTCCGTGATGGGATCCCCCTTGGACTGGAATGTGGTGGAGCTCCAGGGCACGCCGCCGGCAGACTGAGGCCACAGAGCCAGCGTGTGATCCACATAGTATTTGTCAAAGCCGGATCGCTCGATCTCCTCCGGCGTCAGGTTCTTCGTGAGCTGGTAGACAATGGCGCACACGATTTCAAGGTGAGCCAGCTCTTCTGTTCCGACATCTGTCAGTGTACCTGTCACTTCCTTGTAGGGCATGGTGTACCTCTGGGAGAGGTAGCGCATGGAAGCCCCCAATTCACCGTCAGGGCCTCCGAACTGGCTTATGATCACCTGGGCCAGTCTCGGGTTGGTCTGGGTGATCTTCACCGGGTACTGCAGTCTCTTCTCATAATTCCACATAAATCAGCATCCCCCTTCCTGCCACGGCCACGGTTCATTGATCCAGTTCCACCTGTCTGTCTCGGAGACGTCCGCCGTATCAATGGTGAGAGGCCCGTAGTATTTGGCGTATTCTTTCAAAGCGCGGTTCCTCTTGGACTGGCACTCCTCAAAAAATTCCAACGCCTCCCTGTTGTGCGGATGTGTATCAAGAAAAAGCGTTGTGTCATTCATCGCAAAACTGATCACATTGATCCAGTGAAGCAGGTCCTTCCTGCATGGTCTGTTTTCTGCCATCAGCGTCTCCCTCCTGCTCCTGTAAATGGTTTGTTCAGCTCCTCAAAGATAGTCCCGCAGCAAAATCCTTTTTCCAGTTCCAATATTCCACACCACTCCTGCCACGGCACATAGGCCATGGCAATGGGCAGGTCAGAGAGCGTCCGTGAGTCCGGCAGGCAGCGGCCTGCTGCCTGGTCTGCAGCCCTATGCCGCATATTTGCCTGGTGCATGGCCGTCTGCTGCATGGTTCCACGCTGCTGCATCCCCTGATTCGGATAGCCCCGGCCCTGCCGCCTCTGGCAGTCCTGTGCCTGATAACGGTAATTCGGCATGTAAATTACTCCTTCCATTTCAATCTGCACTATTATTTTATGGAAGGACCAGGAAAAGGTGACAGAAGGGGAACCCTGCCGGACATCTCGTCTGTCCGTCAGGGCTCCCCTTCTTCTTTTTGAACATATTCTCTTTGAAAATTATTTCATCAGCTTTTTGATGGACTCGCAGAGCTCGTCCACCACATCTGTGTTCCCTTTCTGGATCTCCTCCACCACACACGAGTGGATATGGCTGGACAAAAGCTCTTTGTTAAATGCGTTCAGCGCCGCCTGGATAGCCGAAACCTGGGTCAGTATATCCACGCAGTACTGTTCTTCTTCCAGCATCTTCTTGACGCCCCGCACCTGTCCCTCTATCCTGTTCAGCCGGTTCATCAGTTTCCTGAGTTCCTCTTCATCTCTGTGTTTTTTCTTCATGTATGTCTTTCCTTTCGTTGCTGCTGCCCGGCCATCTTCCGGTATCTTCAGAATCCAGACGTCCGGACCGGGTCAGATCAGAGGATACTTTTTCGTAAGACCTGCCACGATCTCTCTGGCCTTGCCAATATTCTCCTCACCCGTCAGTACCAGCCTGATCGCCTCTGCGATCTGCTCCATATCATCTTCCTTCATTCCCCGGGTTGTGACAGCCGGTGTCCCGAGACGGATACCGCTTGTAACCATGGGTGACCGGGGATCATTGGGGATCGTATTCTTGTTGCATGTGATATTTGCCTGGTCAAGACGCTTCTCCAGCTCTTTTCCAGTCACATCCTCTTCGCTCAGGTCCATGAGCATCAGATGGTTGTCCGTACCGCCGGACACCAGCTTGATCCCCTTAGCCATCAGCGCCTCTGACAGAGCTTTGGCATTCTTTACGATCTGCTTCTGGTACTCCTTGAACTCCGGCTGCAGCGCCTCCTTGAAGCACACGGCCTTTCCGGCGATCACATGCTCCAGAGGACCGCCCTGGATACCCGGGAACACCGCTTTGTTAAATTTAAATTTCTCTGCCGCCTCCTGGCTGGAGAGGATCATACCGCCTCTGGGTCCCCGCAGTGTCTTGTGTGTAGTCGTTGTCACCACATCCGCGTAGAAAATCGGGCTTTCATGGAGTCCCGCTGCCACAAGGCCCGCAATGTGAGCCATGTCCACCATAAGGTAAGCGCCCACTTCATCTGCGATCTGGCGGAATCTTTTGAAATCGATCTTTCTGGCATAGGCGCTGGCTCCCGCAATGATCATCTTCGGCTTTTCTTCCAGGGCGATCCGGCGCACCTCATCATAGTCGATAACCCCGTCATCATTCACTCCGTAAAAAGATGTCACGAAATAGTTCCCGGAAAAATTCACAGGTGAGCCGTGGGTCAGATGTCCGCCGTGATCCAGATTCATGCCCAGGATCTTGTCGCCAGGCTTCAGCATTGCGAAGAATACCGCCATATTGGCCTGAGCGCCGGAATGGGGCTGCACGTTGGCATACTCACAGCCAAACAGTTCTTTTGCCCTGTCCCGAGCCAGATTCTCCACCACGTCCACATAGTCGCAGCCGCCGTAGTACCGTCTGCCCGGATATCCTTCCGCGTATTTGTTTGTCAGAGGGCTTCCCATGGCAGCCATGACTGCCTTGCTCACCCAGTTCTCAGAAGCGATCAGCTCAATATGGGAGTTCTGTCTCTCCATCTCATGCAGGATAGCCTCTGCCACTTCGCTGTCTGTCTTTTGGATTTCCTCAAAACTGTACATTTCGTCTCCTCCTTATACTCATCTTACCGCTGTCCCTGGATCTTTCGCCAAGTATTCATATATTATATCACACATCATCTGGTGAAAAAAGGAGTACGGCACGAATTTTTGCCGCACTCCTGTCCTCTGCCTTTCAGCAGGAAATCTGTTTTCTAATTAGGATTTGCCCCCAGAGTCACAGATACTGTCTGCTCCTCATACTCGCCGCCGCTTGCAGGAACCTGGACAGTCAGTTCCACTGTCTCTCCCACTGCATAGTAGGAAAGCTGATCCTGCAGCGTCTCCATGCTGTCTATTGTAACTCCTTCCATTCCCGTGATGATGCTGCCTCTTGAGAGCCCTGCCTGCTCGGCACCGCTTCCTTTTGTCACTTCGGAAATGTAGACGCCTGTGGGCATGTTGTAGGCCTCACCGATATCAGAAGAGACATCCTGGCCCGTAATGCCCAGATATCCTCTGGCCTCGTCGGAAACCCTCTCCCTCGTCTCCCTGTTCATCAGGTTGGTCAGGACTTCACTGGCATCTGAGATGGGGATGGCATAGCCCATGCCCTCTGCCACACTGGAGTTGATCTTGGCCGTGTTGATGCCTATGACAGCACCGTTGGCATTGAGGAGGGCCCCGCCGCTGTTGCCCGGATTAATGGCCGCATCTGTCTGAATCAGCTCACTGTCAAACCCATCCATATCGATCTGACGATTTGTGGCAGAGATGATACCTGTCGTCACAGACTGCCCATACCCGAGGGCATTTCCAATGGCAATGGCAGGCTCACCCACCTGCACCTCATTGGAATCTCCCAGTGTGGCAATGGCAATGGTCTCCATCGTGGAATCCTTTATCGATTCCAGGGGAACCGCCACAATAGCCAGATCCTTGGAGGGATCCGTCCCCTTGATATTGGCCTCCACGTTCTCTTCATCTACAAATGTAACGGTCAGCGTATCTGCCCCTTCCACCACGTGGTTGTTGGTGGCGATCAGAAGCTCTGTATCAGACTGCTGGATAATGATCCCTGAGCCAAGGCTCTCGCTCTCCTGCTCCTGGGTCTGCCCGAAAAAGTTCTGGACCTCCTGGATACTCATATTTGTGATGGATACAATGGACGGCATAGCCTGCTCCACGATGCCGGACACATCGGAGGTCACTGTGCTGGACGTCTGATTCAGCTGGGTGGTTGTGGATGTCTGGCGCACCTCTTTGGTCTCACCCCCGGTAACACGGTCCACAATGATGTTTCCCGCCTGAAACGCCGCGCAGGCCACAATGCCGAACACCAGGCCTCCGCTGACAATAGACAGCCACTTCTTTGAATTTCCGCCCTTTTTCTTCTTCGGCGGCTCCTCTGTCGGCTGTTCACTCCATATATTCTGATCATCCGGTCCCGGATTGTAGTAATTATACTGATTATCCATAGTACAGACTCCTTTCATATCTTTTGCTTTCTATGACAGTAGTCTAGCTCATAATTGTGTTTAAACTGTGATGAATTGATTAAATAATGTTAAATCTCCCCGGCGAACTCCCTGTCCGCAAGTTCCAGCGCACTGGCGATCACCTTATCCATGTCATAATACCGGTAGGCTCCCAGCCTTCCGCCAAATATAACATTGTCCTCTCCAGCTGCCAGGCTGGCATATTTCTCATAGAGGACGGAATTCTTTTCATCATTTACCGGATAGTAGGGCTCATCCCCCACCTTCCACTCCGAGGAATACTCTCTGGAGATCACAGTCTTTTTCTGGGTACCGAATTCAAAATGTTTGTGCTCAATGACCCTGGTGTAGGGCACTTCTCTGTCTGTATAGTTGACCACTGCATTTCCCTGGTAGTTGTCACAGTCCAGCACTTCCGTCTCAAAGCGGACGCTCCTGTATTCCAGAGCCCCCAGCCTGTAGCCGTAGTACTCGTCGATCATACCCGTAAAAACGATCTTCCCGGCGGCACACTCGTAGGTCTCCCGCTCTTTCAGATAGTCCACACCGGTCCTGACTTCTGCCCCCTCAAGGAGCTTCTCTATAATGCGTGTATATCCTCCCATCGGTATGCCCTGATACCTGTCATTAAAATAATTGTTGTCATAGGTGAAGCGAAGCGGCAGCCTGCGGATAATAAAGGCGGGCAGATCTTTGCAGTCTCTTCCCCACTGCTTCTCCGTATAGCCTTTCACCAGCTTCTCATACACGTCCCGCCCCACCAGGGAGAGAGCCTGTTCTTCCAGGTTCCTCGGCTCCTCAATATGAAGATCCGCAATCTGCCCCTCTATGATCTCTCTGGCCTCTTTGGGGGTCCGGATATTCCACATCCTGCTGAAGGTATTCATGTTAAAAGGCAGGTTGTAAAGCTCATTTTTGTACACAGCCACCGGTGAATTGATATAGTTATTAAACTCCGCGTACTGGTTGATATAGTCCCACACCTTTTTGTCCGACGTGTGGAAAATATGCGCCCCATAGCGGTGCACCTGGATATCCTCCACTTTCTCGGTATAAATATTCCCGCCAATGTGGTCTCTCCTGTCCAGCACAAGGCAGGTCTTTCCTCTGTTCATGGCCTCCCGGGCAAACACTGCGCCGAAAAGGCCTGCGCCAACTATAAGGTAATCGTATTTCATCAGCAAACTCCTCTTTTACTTTCTTTCGTACTGCTGATATCTTACTCTACTGTGACAGATTTGGCAAGGTTTCTCGGCTTATCCACATCGCAGCCTCTGCCCACAGCCACGTAGTAGCCAAAGAGCTGCAGAGGGATAATGGCAAGGGAGTTGGTGAAGTATTTGTTGGTCTTGGGAATATAGACAACGTAGTCCGCCGCCTTCTCCACCTCTGTATTGTCCACATTGGTCACAGCCATGACAAAGGCTCCCCTTGTCCTGACCTCCACCATATTGCTGATGGTCTTTTTATAGAGTTCCTCCTGGGTCAGAACAGAGCACACCAAAGTTCCCTCCTCAATCAGCGAGATGGTTCCGTGCTTTAACTCCCCGGCCGCGTAGGCCTCAGAGTGGATGTAGGAGACCTCCTTGAGCTTCAGGGACCCTTCTAGGGAAATAGCGTAATCAATGCCCCTTCCGATAAAGAAGATACTGCGGGCCGCCAGATAGCGGTTGGCGAATTTCTGTATCTTGTTCTGATTGTTCAGCATCATTTCCACCTGGGCCGGCAGTTCCTTCAGCTCCTCGATCATCTCTGCAAGGCCCTCATCGGACAGCTCTCCCCTGACATGGGCAAATTTCATAGCCAGGAGATAAAGAGCGATCAGCTGGGCGGAGTAGGCCTTTGTGGTGGCCACGGCGATCTCCGGTCCAGCCCACGTGTACATGACATTGTCCGCCTCCCTGGCAATGGAGCTTCCCACTACGTTTACGATACCAAGCACTCTCACGCCCTTGGACTTAGCCTCCCGCAGAGCCGCCAGCGTATCTGCCGTCTCTCCGGACTGGCTCACCACGATGAGGAGCGTGCCCTCCTCAAGGATAGGATCCCTGTAGCGGAACTCAGAAGCCAGATCCACCTCCACCGGGATCCTGGCCAGGCCCTCAAACACATACTTACTTGTCATGCCTGTGTGGTAGGCTGAACCGCAGGCAACGATCATGATCTTCCTTACGGCCTTGATATCCTCATCGCTCATGCCCAGCTCCTCGATCACGATCTTCCCGTCTTTCAACCTGGGAGAAAACGTATCGGTGATGGCCTTGGGCTGCTCATACATCTCCTTCAGCATGAAGTGCTCATATCCGCCCTTTTCTGCCGCATTGACATCCCAGTCAATGTGGACGGTCTCCTTGTCGATGGGCTCCTCATCCACATTAAAGAACTCCATCTGCTCTGCCGTCATGCGCACGATCTCTTCATTTTCTATAAAGACCACATCTCTTGTGTACTTCAGCACAGCCGGCACGTCAGAGGCAATGATGCTCCCTCCTTTTGTGTGCCCCACGATCAGCGGACTGTCCTTGCGGACCGCATAGAGTTCATCCGGATGATCACTGAAAATGATACCCAGCGCATAAGATCCCTCCATGCGGTGCATTACCTTTGTGATGGCCCGCAGCGGGTTCCCATCGTAGTAATAATCCAGCAGCTGGGCGATGATCTCTGTGTCTGTCTCTGACACAAAGGTATAGCCTTTCTTCTCCAGCTTTTTCTTCAGTTTCAGATAATTCTCGATGATGCCGTTATGCACGACCGCAATGGTCCTGTCCTGATTAAAATGGGGGTGTGCGTTGGTGTCTGACGGCGCCCCGTGGGTGGCCCACCTTGTATGACCAATCCCCAGTGTACCCGGCAGCATCTCTCCGCCGTGACTCAGCTCATTCAACACTTTCAGCCTTCCCTGTGCCTTCATCACATGGATCTCCTCCCCGTCATAGACGGCAATGCCGGCGGAGTCATATCCTCTGTACTCCAGTTTCTCCAGTCCATCCAGCAAAATAGGCGCTGCCTGTTGGTCTCCGATATATCCTACGATTCCACACATAACCACTTCTCCTTATTATATTTGTACATATATCCATTTTTTTTGCACTATCAAGCTGTATTGTATCAAAAATACGGTCTCCTGTAAAGAAAAAGGAGAATGCAGTTTCCCACATTCTCCTTAAACTGTTAATCCAGATCAATGATGTCCATCTTAAAGGTGTCGTCTTCTTCCGCATGGCTGCGTCTCTCAGGCGCTTTCTTCGGCCTCTTTGCCGGCTCTCTCACCCGCGCATTCAGCAGAGCGTCAAGATCCTCAATATCTTCCTCATCGTCCACGCGGCTGCGTCGGGACACATCTCCATAAGATCTCTTTCCCCCTCTTACGAAGGAATCGTAGTCTTCCTCGTAATCCTCATCGTAGTCCTCTTCATCATAGCTGTCGTACTCGTCGCCGTCCAGATCGTACTCATCATCGTCCTCGTAGTCAATGCCATCCTCAAAGTCATCGTCCTCGTAGTCCTCAAAACCTTCATCAAAATCAGTCTCCTCAGCCTGAGGCTGCAGCTTGTCTTTCTTCCTGGACTTTTTGTCTGCCTTCTTGTCTTTCTTGTTTGCCGCTTTTTCCTGTTCCTCGTCCAGATCAATGCCGTACTCATCATAGAGATCATCCAGCTCCAGATTGCGGTGATGCAGCTTCACAAGAGCCACGATCAGAATGATCACTACCAGCACAAAGAGCACACAGGCAGCAACCAGCACCCAGCGGAGGTTGTCCTGTATAAACTGAAGGATCGTTCCCAGTATACCGTCCGCTTCGCCGGACTCATCTGTGGAGATAGACAGTGGGCGCAGATATCTCTGGTAGGTACCGTCTGTTGTATCGTATTGATAGAGCACTTTGTTGCCATCGCTGTTCAGGCCGTACACCAGGTAGTACTCTGTATTGTTCGTATTCTGCCAGGCAGGGAACTCTTTGCCGTTCAGCGTAAGAGTTGTCTCCTGGTAACCGCCGGGAATATTCACTGTCCCATCATTCTGAAGAAGGATCAGATAGCGGTCTGTAGAGAGTTCTACCTCCTCAAAAGGAGAGAAGCTTCCATCATCTGTATTGTACAGGAAAAAGTCCCCTTCTCCTCCTGCCGCCGGGACAAGGTACATGGCTGTCGCACCGCTGGAAGCCTGGGTAACTACCGTGCATGTCTGTCCCTCGAACTGCATCTCTGACCGCTCAAAACCTCCCGGGATGATCGCGTCAGAGAAATCACCGGAGATCACGTAGGATGTACCGTTCACCTCCACCGACGGGCCGGAGGCTGCTGAAGTGTTCTGAATAAGAGACGGATCCCCGGGGCCGATGGTGATTGTAGACTGCCCTCTTGTCACGTCGATGGAATCTCCGTCCACATCTGTGCCGGATGCGGAAGAGATCTCGATCACTGTCGTCCCTTCCTGGAGGGCCTGGAATGTCATCGTAAAGTTCAGCTGTGTGGAAGTGCCGTCTCCCGCACCGCTCAGAGTCAGCGTGCCATTATTGTCCGTAACCTGGCCGCCTTCCACAAAACGCAGCATGGATGTATCGTATGTGAGGGTCGCCTCCGCCGACTGCACTGCCACAGTTCCCGTAAACGTGGCTGTCACTTCCACCTCAGCCCCTACCGTTGTGGAGGGGTCTGAAAAGCGAAGCTGTCCCGAAGATGCATATGCGGAAAAGGAAAACCCTGAAACCAGTATGCATACTGCCATCAATGCCATTAATGCTTTTCTCAATTTTTTCATTGTTCATTTTCCTCTTTATTCGTAATATTTCAATCTCTGTCAGCGCTCTTTCCTTCGTATCAGGATGCCACATCTCCGCCGCCAGAGCCGCTTCCGTCTCCGGTTCCGCCGCTGCCGCCGTCACTGCCGCTTCCGCCATCTCCGGTTCCGCCGCTGCCGCTGTCACTGCCGCTTCCACTGTCTCCGGTTCCGCCGCTGCCGCCGGTACCGCTTCCATCTCCGCTTCCGCCGCTGCCGCCGGTTCCACTTCCATCTCCGGTTCCACCGCCGCCGGCGCCTCCACTGCCGCCGGTACCCGAGCCTCCGGTTCCGCTGCCGCCGGTCCATCCTGAATCGTCACTGTAGCCGTCATCATAACCGCCGCTGTAATCGTAGGAGGAGTCATCTTCGGGCTGCACCATAATCGCCTGGCTGTCCTCATCTGTATCAGCCACACGATCCCCGGCCTTGGCCACTATGTTTCCACTGATCGTGGACACAGCAGAAGAAGGTGTATATCCATCTTCTGTTCCAAAGAAGAACTCGTGGAGCTGCTGCACGTTGCTCTCCAGCGTAACCGGGATAACCACACTTCCTATATTATTTAATGTATCTGTAGACTTGTCGAAAGGAAATCCTGTTGTCTCACCAAGTTTATAATCAAATGCATCCAGAGCATATTCCATGATCTCTGTGAGGGTAAAGTTGGTGGACACTTCCGGGAACACTTTATCGATGATCTTATTGATCTGTGAAAGACTTGCCCCCTGAAGCTTCTCGATCACTTTTGCGAGCACATCCCTCTGTCGCTCCGCACGCTTAAAGTCATCGCCCGTAGTATAACGAATTCTAGCATAAGCAGTTGCTTGGACTCCATTTAAAGTTTGCAATCCCGCTTGGCTTACCCCTGCAGAATCTTTCCCTGTCACCTTGATAATCTCTGTAGCATATCCATTAATATACTGGATTTCTTCATTCTGTACATCAATTTCTATACCACCGACAGCATCAATCACATCAATCAGTGCATTAAAATTTACAGTCACATAGTGTTCTATGTCCATATCCAGGTTTTCATTCAGCATCGCCACCGCTGCTTCAGGGCCTCCAAACGCGTAGGCCGAATTGGCCTTGTTCAGTGTCCCGTCTGTCTGCTGCAGAAGTGTGTCCCTATATACAGAAGAGATCTTTACTTCCAATGTCTCCCGGTTGAGGCTGGCAATCATGATGGTGTCACTTCTTGTATCTTTCTCCAGTTCACCTTCCCTGGAATCTACACCAAAAAGGGCAACGTTGAGATATCCCGTCCCCCTCTGTCTGGCCTCCTCAGAAATATTCAGCTTGTCTGCGTCAAGTTCCACCGTGTCAATCTTTGCCAGCTTGCTGGCCAGCAGCACTGCACCGGCAGCTGCCACAACCAGAAAAGTCCCTCCGACAATAGAAGCAATCTTTTTTCCGAGAGACCAAGAGGCAAACCCCCGGTTTTTCTTTCTGCGTCCACGCCGGTAATGCTTTCTTTCTTTCGCCATTACTAAAATCCTTTCGCTAAAAAACTACATGATTTCCGAACATATCATTCTATACTATACATGATTTTTCCCAAAACTGCAATTATTTTTCCCAATAACTCTGGCTCATCGTACATTTTCTCACAAGCCAAAGAGGCAATTTCCGGTAACTGCGTCCAAGACGGTATCCCAAATATTTACACCCGCTGTGCCATACCAATTTGGGGATCAGCCACCCTTTCTTTTCTCTCAGCAGATATCTGGCCGTATTTTTCACAAGGCGTATCCCTTCACTCTCCGATGCAATCCCCGCAAACACTTCCGGGTGCTCCGCCTGGGAGACAGCCAGATCAAAATTCCGATGGAACTGCTGGAGCCCTGTATAATTGTGGGAATGGATCACCTGGGCATCAGCCGCATAAGCGATCATGTATCCTTTTTCAACCATGTGTCCTGCCAGGATCATATCCTCATTAAAGATCGTCTTCTTCTCAAAACCTCCAGTTTCCTCGTAAGCCTTTTTGCTGTAGGCCGCGCACACATCCGAGCAGAAGAATGTCTTGATCCCAAGGACCGGTATATCCGCTTTTCCCTTCAGCCTTGACTTTTCCGGGTAATTAAAAGACCTGGTATACCGCTCAATGATATGGCAGTCCTTCCTTGGAAGCTGGCGGGCATATGCCGCCCCCACATCTTCTCTCTCAAAAGGGGCCGTCAAATGCTCTATGAGGAAGGGATCAGCCGGGACTGCATCCTGGGTCATAAAGACAACAATGTCCGCATCTGACTGGCGCATCCCCATATCTCTTGTGCCTCCGTGATCAAAATCTGCTTTCTCAATGTGGGTCACATGGATCCCCTGCTCTTCACAGAACTTTGCCGGAAAACGATCAGACACAGTATTGATCACATGGATCCTGTCCGGAAGGTAGCTCTGCTTTTTCAGCCGAAGGATTAATTTTTCGAACTGTTCTCCTGGTTTATATACAGGTATAATAACTTCTATCTTTTTCAAAATTTACCTTTATCCTTCCCTTTCTGGGCTATAATTACTTCTTTCGGCAACTAATAGTCTGATTGTATAGCCTCAGTTCCACTATCTATTCCTGTTAAATATACAATATCATCATCTATTTTTTGTACCGTATCCGATGTTATATACTCTTCCTCTCCAAAAAGGTACGCGTGCAATTGTACAACATTTTCCGAGAAGTCAATAGGTACAACATATGATCCACTATGATTTTGCACATTTTCGGAAGTAGTAACTTCAAACGGAAAACCTGATGTGTCTACTATATTATAATTCATAGCGTTCGATGCAAAACCCAACAGTTCGATTGAAGAAAAACTTGTAGAAACCTGCGGAAAAACATCATCAACAATCTTATTCAATGTCGAAAAACTCGCTTGTTTCGCCTTTTCTATCACCTTTAACAACACTGTTCTCTGTCGCTCTGTACGTTTAAAATCATTTCCCGCCGTATATCTTATTCTTGCATACGCTGTGGCCTGCACGCCATTTAAAGTCTGTGTCCCTGCCTCATATACCCCAAGAGACTCCTTACCTGTTACGTTTACTATTTCAGTTATGTAGCCATTGATATACTCTAATTCTTCCTCCTGAATATCAATTTCTATTCCTCCAAGCGCATCAATCACGTCAATTAGCGCGTTAAAATTCACACTTGCGTAATTTTGAATGTCCAAGTCAAAGTTACGATTCAAAAGGCTAATAGCCTCCTCCGGTCCTCCTTTTGCATAGGCAGAATTCGCCTTCTCGTATGTACCGTCCGCCTGCTGAAGCAGCGTATCCCGGTAAACGGACACGAGTTTCACATCGCTGGTCTCGTTGTTGATGCTGGCGATCATAATGGTATCACTCTGGACGCCGCCCTCCAGCTCTCCCTCCCTGGAGTCAAGCCCAAACAGGGCAATGTTCGTGTACGGCCCTGTATCTTTATAAACATCCAGCTTGTTCTGGTCCAGAATATTGAAATCCAGTTTGTCCAGCTTGAATACGCCGTAGGCCACAACTCCCAGAACTGCCAGGATGATCAGCTCGATCACAAGCACGATAATCCGTTTTCTTCTCTTTTTCTTACGAAGCTGGCGCCGCTCCTCGCGGGTCAGCTTTTTCTGCAATCTCTTCTTCTTGCTCATTCTATCTCCTGTCATCTTCCGTTAACTAGTAAGCGTTCTTATTCACAAATCCCTTAAAGAACGTCATGATAATGATCTTGAAGTCAAAACCAAGAGTCCAGTTCTCAATATAGTACAGATCATGCTCGATCCGCTTCCGGATCGAGGTGTCTCCCCTGTATCCATTCACCTGTGCCCAGCCGGTCAGCCCCGGGCGCACCTGGTGCTTCACCATGTATCTGGGGATTTCCTCCTTAAACTGCTCAACAAACTGCGGGCGTTCAGGGCGCGGTCCCACCAGGCTCATATCTCCCTTCAGCACATTGACAAGCTGAGGCAGCTCATCGATGCTGGTCTTTCTTATAAACTTTCCAATGGGCGTCACTCTGGGATCGTTCTGGGTCGTCCAGGCCTTCTTCTCAGCAGATGCGTCCTGCACCACCATAGAACGGAACTTATACATATAGAAAGGCTTGTTCCGCATGCCGATCCGCTCCTGCTTGAAGATCAGAGGTCCGGGAGACGTAACTTTGATGATCACAGCCACCACAGCCATGACCGGTGAAAACAGGATCAGCGCCACCACTGCGCCAAAAAGATCCACACACCTCTTCATAAAGGCGTTCAGCCGGTTATTCAGGGGCACATGGCGTATATTGATCACAGGAAGTCCCAGTAGATCTTCCGTATATGGCTTGGTAGGGATGATATTGTTGTAATCCGGAATGAATTTGGTATGGACGCCTGATTTTTCGCACATGCTGACGATCTTTGCCAGCTTATGGTATTCTGCAAGGCCCAGTGTGATGGCGATCTCATCCAGCCGGTTCTCTGGCAGAATGATGGACAGATTGTCGATCCGTCCCAGCACCTTGATCCCCTTGTACTCTGTTCCCCTTGGCACATTGTCCGCAAGAATGCCCCGCACCGTGTACCCCCAGGAAGGGTTCGCCACCACCCTGTCAATGTACGCCTCCGCAGCCTGGCTGTAACCGATCAGAAGGATCTGTTTCTGATTCAGCCCTTTTTTGCGGATACTGCGCAGCAGAATTCGGATCAGATTGCGCATAAGCGCCTCTGCAAAGACATTGACACAGAAAAATACAAAGAGCATGCTTCGGGAGAAATTCTGCTCTTTTACAAGATAGAGGACAAGGATCAGCCCCATAAGGCCAATAGCGTTGGCCTGCGTGATGTGCCATATCTCCAGCCTGCGCCCCTGCACTCTCTTAGGGGTATAGAGCTGGAAAATATAGTACAGGATCAGATATCCCGGGATCACAAAGATGAGAACCCGTGTATATTCCTGCAGCGACAAATACCACGGCGAAGGCGGGAACACGCCAAACTTAAACCGGATATACCAGGCAAGCACATAAGATATACCGATGACACATGCATCCAGGACTACGTGCAGTCCATTCCAGAACCTTTGGTTGTCTTTTATCATTTTATAATTTCCTCAATTTTATATAAACATTATCATTATTTGACATACTGCTATCAAATCCTGTTCTATCATACACTAAATATAGTGAATGAACAAGACTTCCCCACACATTTTTTCTTAACATTTATTTAACACTTTTGAAATATTCATGAAGATCATATGGCAATTCAGCGCCGTCTCTGGTATAATCAATAAGTATTTAACATGAATCATCTGAAAAATCAGAGACAAAGAACAGAGGAAACAAATCATGCAAGTTACCATCGTTATTCCGAATTATAATGGGAAACATTTCATGAAGCCCTGTCTGGAATCATTGGACAGGCAGACCTGCAAAGATTTTGAGATCATTGTGGTGGACAACGCCTCCTCCGACGGGAGTATAGAATATATGAAAGAAACTTATCCGGATATCCACTGTATTGGGCTGGATAAGAATTATGGCTTCAGCCGGGCGGTAAATGAAGGGATCCGGGCCTCCCGCACTCCCTACGTCATCCTCCTGAACAACGATACCACTGTGGATCCCCACTATGTGGAAGAGATGTTGAAAGCCATCCGAAAATCAAAACGGATCTTCTCCGTCAGCAGCAAAATGATCCAGATGTATCACCCGGAACTCATAGACAGCGCCGGAGACCTCTACACCCTCATGGGCTGGGGCGTCTGCCGCGGCACCGGAAGACCCGTGTCCAACTACACCCAGCCGGATGAGATCTTCACAGCCTGCGCCGGAGCCGCCATCTACCGCCGCTCCGCCTTCGAGAAGATCGGATACTTTGACGAGTCCCACTTCGCCTACCTGGAGGACATCGATGTGGGATACCGGGCAAAGATCTATGGATACAAAAATATGTACTGTCCTACTGCCCTTGTCTATCATGTAGGCAGCGGCACAAGCGGCTCCAAGTACAACTCCTTCAAGGTAAAATTATCCGCAAGGAACAGCGTGTATCTGAACTACAAGAACATGCCCCTGGCACAGCTGATCCTCAACTTCATCCCCCTGGCCCTGGGCTGGCTGGTCAAATCTATCTTCTTTATGAAAATCGGATTTGGCAAAGACTACCGGGAAGGGCTGAAAGAAGGATTTCAGACCCTCTCCAAACAGAAAAAAGTTCCCTTCCGGCTCCGCCATCTGGGAAACTACATTAAGATCGAGCTGGAGCTGATCGCCCACACCTTCGCCTACGCAAAGGACTGGTTCAGCAGAAAACTGGGACACAAATAAAACAATTTTGAAATGGGGACGTAATCCTTTTAAAAAGTATTACGTCCCCAATGCATTTTACTGGTGTACAATTGTGTACATCGCTCTGTCATTTCTTTAATTTTTCACACATTATGGCTAATTAGAAGTGAAATGTATCCTTCAGCACGGCCCACTTCTGGTCTTTCTCACTTAAGTTCAGCGCTGTTCCATCTGCCAGATGATAACCTTCCGCAGAAGCGCTTCCCTTATATTCTCCTTCAAGCTGAGGCCAGGTAATGCCGATTTCCGGATCGTTCCAGGCAAGTCCGCCCTCGTCTCCCGGATGATAAAAGTCTGTACATTTGTAACAGAACTCGGCAATATCGCTGAGCACCAGGAATCCGTGGGCAAATCCTTCCGGAATGTAGAACTGTTTCTTGTTGTCCTCTGTCAGCTCGATGCCGAACCATTTGCCATATGTCTCGCTGCCGCTTCTAAGATCCACTGCCACATCAAAAACAGAACCTTTGATGACTCTCACCAGCTTGCCCTGGGGAAATTCTTTCTGGAAGTGAAGTCCCCTGAGAACGCCCTTTGTGGAGCAGGACTGGTTGTCCTGTACAAATACCATGTCCAGGCCGTTCTCCTCCATGTCTCTCTGGCTATATGTCTCCATGAAGTATCCTCTGGCATCCCCGTGTACAGCCGGTTCGATGACACAGAGTCCCTCAATGCCGCCTGCATTTTTCTCTACTTTGATCTGTCCCATTTTCCAAAAGCCTCCTTAGAATTCAATCTCTTTCAGATATCTTGCCAGCGCGTCCTGCCATGTGGGAAGGGGTGTAAAGCCATTGGCCGCAAGCTTGCTTTTATCCAGCCTGCTGTTGAAAGGCCTTGCCGCCTTGGACACACCGTACTCTGCCGTGGTCACCGGCTTCACGGTCAGACGGTCCTCACTGTACTCTGTATGTCCCATCTCCACTGCCTGGCGGAAAATCTCTTTTGTAAAATCGTACCAGCTGATGTAGCCGCCCTCGTTGGTGGCGTGATAGTAACCGTATTTCTCTGTCTCCAGCATGTCCACCAGAAGTCTTGCCAGATCAAATGTATACGTAGGTGTGCCGATCTGGTCATCCACCACAGTCAGTGTGTCGTGGGTCTTACCCACGTTCAGCATAGTCTTGATGAAATTCTTTCCGTTCTTACCGAACACCCAGGCAATGCGGACAATGAAGTACTTCTCCAGTGTCTCAGACACAGCCAGCTCTCCTGCCAGCTTTGTCTCTCCGTACACGTTCAGCGGTTTGTAGTCCTTGCAGTCCGGATCCCAGGGAGTCTCACCCTGACCGTCAAACACATAGTCCGTACTTAAGTAGATCATCTTGCAGTCCAGCTTTTTACATACCTGTGCAATATATTTTGTACCGTCCACATTGATGGCGTGCACTTTTTCTTTTTTATCTTCATCCTCGGCCAGATCCACCGCTGTCCAGGCTGCACAGTGCACGACTACATCCGGCTTCACTTCCGTGAGGACCTTCTCCACAGACGCCTGGTCTGTGATATCCATGGGCACATAAGGCATAGACTCCACCGGAGTGCCGTCCTTGATGCCGCTGTACTCTTCCTTAATGTCAGAGCCAACTCCTTCATAGCCGCGGCCAGCCAGCTCATTCATCACATCATGCCCAAGCTGTCCTGCCACGCCAGTCACAAATATTTTCATTATTTGATCTCCTCCCGGTTTCCGTACATTTTCTCATAATAGTTCTGATACTCTCCGGAAATGATGGTCTCCCACCACTCCTTGTTGTCCAGATACCACTGGATGGTTTTCTTGATGCCGTCTGCAAATTTTGTCTCCGGCAGCCAGCCAAGCTCATTGTGGATCTTTGTAGGATCGATGGCGTAGCGCATGTCATGTCCTTTTCTGTCCTCCACGTAGGTGATAAGGCTCTCCGGCTTTCCAAGCTCCTTGCAGATGATCTTTACGATATCAATATTCTTCATCTCGTTGTGGCCGCCGATATTGTAAACCTCGCCCACACGTCCCTTGTGGATGATAAGGTCAATGGCCTTGCAGTGGTCTTCCACGTAGAGCCAGTCCCGGACATTCTCGCCTTTTCCGTATACCGGCAGAGGCTTGTCGTTCAGCGCGTTGGCGATCATCAGCGGGATCAGCTTCTCCGGGAAATGATAAGGACCATAGTTGTTGGAGCAGCGGCTGATAGTCACAGGCAGGCCGTATGTTCTGTGATAAGCCAGCACCAGAAGGTCTGCTGCCGCCTTGGAAGAACTGTAGGGGCTGCTTGTGTGGATCGGTGTCTCCTCTGTAAAGAACAGATCCGGGCGGTCCAGCGGCAGATCGCCGTACACCTCGTCTGTAGACACCTGGTGGTATCTCTGGATACCGTATTTGCGGCAAGCATCCATAAGCACTGCAGTTCCTTTAATGTTTGTATCAAGGAACACTTCCGGGTTCTCGATGGAACGGTCTACATGGCTCTCAGCGGCAAAGTTCACCACCATATCCGGGTGCTCCTCCTCAAACAGCTTGTACACAGCCTCACGATCTGTGATGCTGGCCTTTACAAAACGGAAATTCGGGTTGTCCATGACAGGCGCCAGTGTGGACAGATTTCCTGCGTATGTCAGACAGTCCAGACAGATGATCCGGTAGTCCGGATACTTATTTAACATGTGAAATACAAAATTGCTCCCGATAAATCCGGCTCCGCCGGTTACAATAATATTCATAGTGTTTTTTCTCCTTTATGTTGCTTACTTTTTTATTCTAAATTAGTACAGGTTCTCCTGATACTTGCCATCCAGGACATCCTTCAGATACTGGCCGTACTGGTTCTTCTTCAGGACTTCGTACACTTCCATCACGTCCTCCCTGGAAATCCAGCCATTTAAGTAGGCGATCTCCTCCAGGCAGGCAATCTTTCTGTGCTGGTGGGTCTCCATGGTCTTGACAAAGTTGGTGGCATCCACCAGGCTCTCATGGGTTCCTGTGTCCAGCCAGGTGAAGCCCTGTCCCAGAAGCTCCACGTTGAGCTGTCCGTCCTCCAGATAAATGCGGTTCAGATCTGTGATCTCCAGCTCTCCCCGCTTGCCGGGTTTTAAGCCCTTGGCGTACTCTACCACTTTATTGTCATAGAAGTATAATCCGGTGACACAGTAATTGCTCTTCGGATGCTCCGGCTTCTCCTCGATGGAGATCGCTTTCCCTTCCTTGTTGAACTCCACGATACCGAAACGCTCCGGATCATCTACATAGTAGCCGAACACTGTGGCTCCCTTGCCTTCCTCTGCATTTTTTACGGCAGCCCGAAGTCTCTTGTTCAGTCCGTGTCCCGCAAAAATATTGTCTCCCAGCACCATAGCTACTGTATCATCGCCGATGAACTCCTCGCCGATGATAAACGCCTGGGCCAGTCCGTCCGGACTTGGCTGCACCGCATAGGAAAGCTGCACGCCAAACTGGTGCCCGTCCCCCAGCAGCTCTTTAAATCTGGGTGTATCCTGGGGTGTGGAGATGATCAGAATATCCCGGATACCCGCATTCATAAGAACAGACATGGGATAGTAGATCATCGGCTTGTCATAGATAGGCAGAAGCTGCTTGGATGTAACCATGGTGAGAGGATAGAGGCGTGTGCCGGATCCTCCTGCTAAAATAATACCTTTCATTTCAAAACCTCCTTGGTACCCTGTATCTGGTATTCCTGGTAAATAGTATTTCTGATAAGCCGTATCTTATTAGTTTAATTGCATTATAAAAGGTGACCTTAGGTCACCTTCAAGTGTTTTTAACATTTTGTAATATTTTAGTCATTTTGCACAAATAAAAACTCCTGCATCCTTCGTGATCCGGAATCCTTCCGCAGTCTTCTTCTTCACAAATGCCCGGAAGTCATTATACTTTTCACCTATATACTGGCCCTGGTTCCCGTGACAGGAAAGCACATAAGAGATAAGAGGCTCCGGTTCCGTGACAACAAGACAGTCCTGGTACTGCTGCCACTCCACTTTGGCGAAACTCTTCTCCAGCAGTTCTTCCCCATTTTCTTTTCCGAATTTCTCATACAGTTTGTCCGCAGACAGAACGATCTTCTCATCAAACTCCTGCACAAGCTGGCTGACTTCCTTCATATGTTCCCGCCCATAGGTACTGCAGACAAACCTCCCGCCAGGTTTCAGCACTCGTTTTACTTCCCGGCACACAGCCTGCACATCCTGGCAGTAGAAAAGCACGTGATTGGCGATCACAAGGTCAAACTGCTCCTCCCCATACGGTATACGATGACAGTCAAAACTCCGGAAAGAAAATCTTCCATCTTCCGTCCCGATGGCACGCCTAGCATCCCGCAGCATCCCCTCCGAGATATCCGAGAGGGTCACCGCCACATGATCCGGAAGTTTCTCCTTATTTTCCGTCCAGAGAGTCCCATCCCCGCATCCCAGCTCCAGGATCTTCATCCCATCCTCCATACACAAGTTTTCATAGATCCAGGGGAACCACCCCTGCCTGTTCTGTGCATAGAGACTGTGAAGATTGATCCTGGCAGCAATATTTGTGGCGCTTTTATACTGGTTCTTAAAGCTCTTCTCCATCCCGGTAAGATGGATCAGATCCAGCATCCTGCTCCAGTCCACAGCATGCTCCTCCCGGATAGCCGTGGTCGTGTCCTCAATGGCCTGTTCCACCAGCTGCATCTGCTCGATCCGGTCCTGTATCAGTTTCTTCTGAATGTCCAGAGAATTCAGCATAAAATGATAATCCGTATCCGCAATGGTCATCTCCCGGATATCATCCAGGGAGAACCCCAGATACTTCAAAAGGAGGATCTGCTGCAGCCTTGCAAAATCCTCATCTGTATAAAAACGTGCCCCCGCATCCGTCACATACGAGGGCTTTAAAATATTCTGCTTATCATAGTAGCGGATCGTCCGCAGGGTCACCTGGGCCATGCGAGCGAACTCGCCGGATGAATAGTAGCCTGGTTTCTTCATGTCCTGCTCCCCCAAGCCTTACTCAAATCTGGCCAGATAGCCCGGATACTCGGCATGGGTCGTCGAGAGATCATCGCCTTCAACTGTTATTTTTATTTGATCGCAATCATATGCTTCAAGAAATGTATTACACACTGCTCCAACCGCATAATACTCTGCCGAGGTGTCCATATTAGATAAATACGTAGCAAAAGCTTTATTCAAATTCAGTTCTATACTATCTTTATTATCTACAGTTTTAATTGAAAACGAAAGCATATCTACATCTGCCGTCAAAGTTCCCTGTGACACAAGAGCTCCTAAGACACTTTGCGGAGCCAGAGACTCTATTTCTATGTCTTTCGTTTCAAACGCTGTGGCATCTGCATTTCCAAAATAGACACTGACTTGATTTTTTGCATTTTCCTCTATTTGCTCATCTTGATTTCCACTCTCATTCTGTGACTGCGTTTGCACTTCCGTTTGCGATTCATTCTCTTCCTTATCCGTACCGCCACTACAGCCATATAAAGCACATCCCATCGCAAAAATCAGAATTGTAAACAAGAACTTCTTTTTTTTCATCTGACTTCCTCCGTCAAAGTATTTTTCATTTTCCCTAGCCAGAGAATATTATTTCTAATGTTTTAGCATCCCACGCACAGAATACCCATCAGTATAAAACCTCATATAAAGATACATCAGTATAGTTAGGATAATCCAAAACCAGGTGGTTGTAAGACTAAACCAAGTGGTAAAAAAAGATAATCCCAGATAGAAAATCAGTTGTCCACCGATGAGTAACCATATCGGATTCTCACTCCCGTATATTTTATAATATATTTTTCTACAGGCAAATCCAATAAGTACTGCCAGGGCAAAAACGCCTACCACTCCAAAATCGTAATATGCATCGTAAAACATAGTATAAGTATTTAATTCGTCCTTAGTAATATATATTGGAAAAGTAACTAATTCTGGAAATACAAATTTCAATCCTGTCAATCCAAATAATGGAAAAAGCATTTTCAGCCCCCATGTATGACCTGACAAATTTTCAACTAAACAGTTATAATTCTCATAATTATTTACAATATATATATATGGCTGGCTAAAAGCAACTGGCAATTCACTATTTTTCATTTCAAATATATCATTTAAATATGATGCATCGTGATTTCTAAATACAGAAAGTACCCCATAGCCAATAACAAGGCATATCCCCAATCCTATTACCGTCCTCCACTTTATCTTTGAAGATAATGTAAAATATGCAATAACAGCAAACCCTACTTCAAAAATAAGCTGAAATCGCGAAACACACAACACCGGAATACCGACAGCAATAATATTTGCCAGGACCAAACAAACAACTTTCTTTTTTTTCACTCCCGAAAACCAGTACAATACAGAGAGCACCGGGATAAACACACAACTCACCGTAAAGTAATGAACGCCGGATACGTGAAAATAAGAGTAGGCATGAGCAAAATCAACGAAAATTGGGATATATCCAACAATGTAAGCCTCTAAAAAGAACGCCATTAGAGAAAGAGCAACTACTGCAAAAATACAATGCAGTAACGGAGTACTATATTGCTCATATCCGCGTCTGCAGCAAACTTGTATTTTCTCTCTTCCAAGACTATTTTTTACTCTAAATGCCAGCACAAAACCCACATATGCGATTCCAAAGCTCAGCCATGTGATAACAGACCATTGCTGTTGTAATCTACTCAATTGAAAGCATGCCAGCCCTTGTCCTCCAATCCAGGCCAATCCAAAAATCCCCTGCATGTCCACAAAATTCAAAGTACATTTATATCTATAAACATAGATTGTAACAGCAAGAGAAATTAAAATAATGCCCGAAATATAAGGTGTGACAGTATAATAAAGTATGATCGAAAGTATATATATAATACTCCAAACCGTGACTTCTTGTTTTAAATTCATAATTCAAGCAACCGTCCCATACTATTTAAACAACTTATACATGACCTTGATAAAAAGAACAAAATATATCTCAAATAGAATTACCACAAAAAAAGTTTCCAAGTCGAATTTCCAAGTTACAGTTCTAATAATCACTGTACCATCTCTGCTTTCTCCATCTACAGTATAAGCTACATCTTCCTCACTGTTTTCCAGATAAAAGCCAAGCCCAGCGTCTTCTCTGCCTGTAACATGTAATGTCACTTCGTACTCTCTGCCTTTACACCCTTCAATAGTATCAAATGAAAGATTTAAAAATTTGTTATTTTCTGCAAGAGCCCCGTCCACAGTCCCCTCACGAAGCAGTTCTCCGGTCTCAACATCCGTAATTGCATATTCAATCATACTCTCATTTGTCTCACCTATTGTAACACATTTAATACGCAAACCATCCAGGCGATTTTCACTTACAACAAATTTCTGACTAACATTGTTGTCGACTAATATACCTGTATTAAGATATGCACTATTATCAACATCTTCATTATACACCGCATGCAGTTTGTTAATATGGGAATACAAAAAAGCAAATCCTACAAATATTATAACTAGTACTGCATATTTAAAAGCTCTTTTCATTCTTTTCTCCTTTTATGACCTGCTGTATTCCTCTCCAATTTCCTTTGCATCGCCAAATCTTTTCACAACACCGTGATCCAACCAGACTACTTTGTTGCAAAGCATCATGACCTGTTCAATAGAATGCGACACAAAGAGCAGCGTAGTGCCTTGATTCAACATTGCCTTAATACGCCTCTCACATTTTTCTTGAAAACGAAAGTCACCAACTGAAAGTACTTCATCCACAATAAGAATATCTGGAACTCCTATAGTAGCAATTGCGAAAGCCAAACGTGATACCATTCCTGACGAAAAATTTTTCACTGGCACATTCATAAAGTCATGCAATTCCGAGAAAGAGACTATATCATCATAATACTCCTGCATCTCTCTGCGTGAGTATCCGAGCAACGCTCCATTTAGGAAAACATTTTCCCGCGCTGTCAGATCCATATCAAATCCGGCCCCCAACTCAATCAAAGGGGCTATGTTTCCATTAATAGCCACACTTCCCTTGGTCGGTTTCAAAACTCCCGCTATCGTTTTCAGCATAGTACTTTTTCCGCTTCCGTTTAATCCGATCAGGCCAAGAGACTCTCCCTTTTTAACCTCAAAAGATACATCCTTCAGCGCCCAGAATTCATCATAAGAAATCTGCTTTTTTAAAGTTTTAATTACATATTCCTTAAAATTGTCAACTCTTTCAGATGCAAGATTAAATTTCATATATACATGATCTACTTTAATAATTGTATCCTGTCCCATATATTTCTCCTAAATATTCAATATAAACTCATCCTGCATTTTATAGAACACCCTTAATCCTATCGCCAACATAACAAACGCTTCTGCAATTCCCAAAATCAACGATCCTATATCCGGGATATTACCATACATCATTACTTCCCGAAACATAATCACATAATTTGTAATAGGATTAAGCATAACAAGCATTCTAACTTTTTCCGGCAAAAATGTTATTGTGTAAATCACCGGTGTAAGATATAACAACGCAGTTGTAAAAACGGAATACAAATGCATAATATCCCTGAATTTTACTACCAGTGCAGCCAGCAAAAGGCTTACTCCGAGGCAAAATACAATTAACAGCAACAGCGGGAATATAAATAATACCACAGTCCAGTAGAGCGGGATCCGCATAACCAGCATCAAAAGAATAAGTGCCAGGAATGATGCTGATAAATTAACCACACTGGACAATATTCTGGACAAAACAAACAAATATTTCGGTACATAAATCTTTTTTATGAGTGAAGCATTTCCCAATATTGCAGACATAGCATTTGACGTAGACTCATTATAAAAGTTAAATACCAGCTGGCCGCTCAACAGATATATAGGATAGTACTCAATATCAAACCTAAAAAGATTGGAAAAGACTATTGTTAATACAATCATCATTAACAGCGGATTTAACAATGTCCATAACACACCTAAAACAGACTTCCTGTATTTAATTTTTATATCTCTTGCTACCAGTTCTTCTAGCAATGGCTGAAACTTTTTAAAATTTTGTATATATTTTGACACACTCTTTCCTCCAAAAATCATATATTGCTTTTCCGATTACACATGCGTCAAAATAAAAACCGATTGACCATCAACTTTCACTTTTCCGCTTCCTGCTGGTATAAAGAAGGTATCTCCTTTTTGATAAGTAATGCAACCTTTTCGGGTATTCCCTATAATAGTCCCCATTCCCTCTAAAACAGTTATAGCGACAAACGAAGACTCATCAACAAGAATTTCTGCACTATCATTGACATCGTACTTTATACATTCAAAATATTTACATTTACCAAGCAGCTGCACCGAATAACCATTGTGTATTTCTGTCTGAGAGGATGTCCCCTCCATATTCTCCATTTCACTGAAATCCAGAACATCCAGTGCCTTTTCAATATGCAGTTCCCTTAAGTTGCCATATTTATCAACTCTGCCATAGTCATATAATCGATATGTCGAATTAGAGCTTTGCTGTATCTCACAAACCATTACTCCAGCACCAATTGCATGGACCGTCCCAGCTTCAACAAAAAAGACATCGCCTTTATGAACAGGCACTTCATTTAGCAACTCTGTCAAGGTATTATTATTGATGTGCATTCTGACTTCAGTCGGAGTGACAGCTCTTTTAAAACCATAAAAAATAGTAGCCCCTTCGTCACAGTCCATTATATACCACATTTCATTTTTTCCATACTCATGTTCATGAGTCATCGCATAATCATCATCTGGATGGACCTGGACAGATAATCTTTGTTTTGCATCTATAAATTTTATTAATATTGGAAACGCATCAAAAGATTTACATTTCCATCCCAATGCATCTGCACTTATTGACCGCAGATAGTCCGAGAAAAGACGGCCCTTGAAATTACCATTTACGATCACGCTCTCACCATCCGGATGAGCTGATAATTCCCAGCTTTCTGCAATAATGTCATAGTCACAGTCTTTCTTAAACTGATCTCTTAATTTCGTTCCTCCCCATAAATAGTCTTTAAATGCAGGGAACAATTTCACTATCTCTTCATCTTTTCGCCTTGCCCCATTTGAAGACGGATAACTAATCATGTCTGTTTCTTCTACTTTTTCTCCAATAGCCACCTCAATAATAACTAATGGTTCTTCTCCATCATTAAAAACCTGGTGCAAAGTGCCAACAGGTACATCCACACTTGTCCCCCGCATGTATTGATTTGCTTCATTTTCCAGCACAATTGTAGCAGTCCCCGATACAATAGACCAGTGTTCACTTCTATGGCAATGTTTGTGAAGCGATAATGCCTTTCCTGGATATACCGTTACCTTTTTCACTCTATAATGAGGCGTATCCTTTAGGATTTCGTACGTCCCCCAGGCCCTATATCTAAGTACATTATCCTCGAAGAACTTCTCATATTTTTCATAATTCTCTTTTACAATTCCCTTAATCTGGAATGCAGAACCTTTATGTGAAATATATACAGCATCCTCCGTGTTCACGACAACTGCATCATTCAGATCATTTACGACAACAAGTTTATCATCACTGCGATTAATTACCATAGTATTGCTACTATTATTTCTAATTACATTTTCATGATCCTCTACTGCCGCATAATCATCCAATGACTCCAATTCACTGACATCCACCCAGCCAAACTCAGACTTTACAACTTTAAAATTTTGACTTTTTTCCACCAGAACGGGTTCCAGATTTCCCGCAGGAATTTCTTTCATCCATTCCTGTGGGAGAGTAATTTCATGTCCTCGCCTGACAACTCTGCGCATAACATCCATGCAGGCATCATACATCTTCGGAGCATATTTCCTTATCTCATTAAGAAAATCTCCGGCATAAAACATATAAATCCCACTATTCCAAAGATATCTCTCCGACTTCGCATACCTTTCAGCGTCTTCAACATCCGGCTTTTCATGAAATTCGGTAACGCTATCGCTATCATATCCTATATATCCATAGCCAGTATGTGCCGACTGCGCTTTTATTCCAAAAAGCACAAGAGCTCCGCTTTTTATCAACGACTTTGCTTTCACCAAACTTTCTCGATATTTCTCTCCCCAGATCAGATGATCCGCTGTAACTACCAAAAGAATTTCTGAAGGATTGCAAAGCATTGCTGCACATATAATAGCCGGGGCTGTTTTTCGTGCTTCTTCTTCATAAATACAACGATATTTTAAACCTTGAAAGACTCTCATTTGATTTTCAACAATAAAATTATACTTCTTATTGGTGACAATCAAAAATTCATCACAAAAAGGCATATTTCGCACTACGGTTTCCTGAAGAAGAGAATGGTTATTCTTTATATTAATAAATTGTTTAGGATAATTATTTCTCGATAACGGCCATAATCTATTGCCGCTTCCTCCGGCTAAAATGATACATTTCATATCTAAATACTCCAATCTTTAAACAGTACCATTATACGCAAGCTAACACTAAAAATCAAGTCATCAATAACTTATACCCCAAACAAAAAGGGCGGTTGACACCGCCCCACTGCTTTTCATTCTATAGCAACGCATCTTGAATTTCTTTGATTTTATCATCTGCTTCCTCGCTGCTGCTTTCCACAACTCCTATATAATATTTAATTTTAGGCTCTGTTCCTGATGGTCTTGCACAGCACCAAGCTCCATTAGACAATTCAAAATATAAAACATTTGAAATTGGAAGAAATAGATCTGACTTTTCCCCAGTCACTAAATCATATTTTTTCCCTTCTTTATAGTCCCGGGTCTTTATTACAGAATAACTTCCAATTTTCTTAGGA